>MELA01000107.1:18970-73415 GCA_001767495.1 Acidobacteria bacterium RIFCSPLOWO2_12_FULL_65_11
GCCTGTTGTGCCGCTTGAGCGCCCGCAGAAACCTGAGCGCGGCCGGCGGAAAACACGGCACCGGTGTCCGCTTCACCGCCGCGCCTGCGCCTGGACCTGTGCGATCCGCTCCTGCCTCTCACGCGTCAGGTGCGGTACGAGCCCGATCATCCGCTGCATCAGCATCAGCTGACCTCGATGATGCATCTCATGTTCCTTCGGCGAGAGCAGCATCTCGAACCTGGTCTTGGTCGCAGGTTGCGCACCGGGCATCATCGGCACCGTCTCGGAGAGCAACGCGTCCGACAGGCTTTCGAGATACGCCGCGAACCTCTCGCCCTCGGCCCTGAGGAACGCGACGATCTCCGCCTTGCTGCGCGGCTTGGCTTCCTCGGCGCTCGTCTTCTGCATGAGCGCCCGGAAGTCGACCTTCGAGAAGTCCGTGATCCGGTTGCTGTGAATGTGATGCGCGAAGCCCGGGCTGAGCGCGATGTGAGCGAGCGTCTGGGCTACCGTGCGCGTGTCGGGCGACGCGCGGAAGTCGTACTTGTCGTCCGGAATCTCTTCGGCGATTTTCACCGTGTTCGCACGGACCGTGCGAAACGCCGCCGCGAGCTCGTTGCCACCGTAGTAGGTCATCACTCTCTCCTCCTGGATCAACTTTATCCTATGCTCGCCGGGGCCCCACCCCCAGCTCGCTCTCGCTCGCGCCTTCGCGCTCGCTCGGGCCGCAGGCGCTCCTTCGTCTCAAAGAATCCATCATCCGGGTTAGTACCAACCAATGGGTTCTTCGGACAGATTAATGTAGACCTGCTTGACGTTGAGGTATTCCTCGACGCCCCATTTGCCGAGCTCGCGGCCGAAGCCGCTCTGCTTGTAGCCGCCCCACGGCGCCTCGACGTAAGTCGCGTGCATGTGGTTGACCCACACAATGCCTGCGCGCAGGCGCTTGACGACACGCATGGCGCGGAAGATGTCGCGGGTCCACACGGCTGCGGCGAGGCCGTAGTATGTGTCGTTGGCGATGTCGAGCGCCTCTCGCTCGCTGTCAAACGGGATGACCGAGGCCACCGGACCGAAGATTTCCTCGCGGGCAATGCGCATGGAGTTGCCGACGTCGTAGAAGATGGTCGGCTCGACGAAGTATCCGCGGCCCAGCCGCGGGCCACTGGCAGGCCCGCCGCCGAGAGCGAGCTTCGCCTCCAGTTTGCCGAGCTCCTGGTAGCGGCGCACGCGATCGAACTGCTCGCGGCTGACCAGGGGTCCCATCTTCGTCTGGCGATCCGCGCCGGGTCCGAGCGTGATCGTGCGCGCCTTCTCGACCATGGCGTCGAGAAACGACTTATAGATCGACCGCTCGACCAGAATCCGGCTGCCCGCCGAGCAGACCTCGCCCTGATTGAAGAACACTCCAAAGAGCGCGCCTTCGACGGCGGTTGTGAAATCGGCGTCGGCGAAGAAAATGTTCGGCGACTTGCCGCCCAGCTCGAGCGAGATCTTCTTGAGCGTGCCTGCCGCGCCACGCATGATCACCTTGCCGACGTCGGCGCTGCCGGTAAACGCGATCTTGTCGACGCCGGAATGCTCGACGATGGCCGCGCCGGCCCCTTCGCCCAAGCCGGTCACGATGTTGACGACGCCGGGCGGGAGGCCCGCGTCGGCGAAGCTCGAGGCGAGCGCGAGAACGGAGAGCGGCGTCTGTTCTGCCGGCTTGAGCACCATCGTGCAGCCGGCGCAGATCGCGGGCGCGAGTTTCCAGGCGGCCATGAGCAGCGGGTAGTTCCACGGCACAATCTGGCCCGCCACGCCGACCGGCTCGCGCAGCGCCAGGCTCATGGCGTTGTCGGGCACGGGGATGACGTCGCCGTGGATCTTGGTCGCGAGACCGCCGTAGTACTCGAAGCAGGTGGCGACGTCCGCGATATCGAACTCCGCTTCGACAATCGGCTTGCCGTTGCTCTGTGTCTCGAGTGCGGCGAGCTCGTCGGCGCGACCGCGGACGATCTCGGCGAGCTTGAAGAGCACGCGGCCGCGGTCCTGCGCGGTCGCGTCCTTCCACGGCCCTTGGTCGAACGCCGCGCGCGCGGCACCGACGGCCACCTCGACGTCGGCGTCGCTCGCATTGGGCACCTGGGCGATGACCTCGGTGGTGGCCGGATCGATGACGTCGAGGGTCGCCGACGTGCGGGCCGGGACGAACTTGCCGTTGATGTAGAGCTGCTCGGTAGTCACGGGCGCAATCGGCAACTATAAGCCACAGGGGCTCGGAGGACCCAGAGGGATTTTAACCACAGAGCCACCGAGACACGGAGGCACGGACCTCCTTGGGAGGCGTCGCACGGGGGCCGGCGGAGCCGGCCGCTGCCTGATCAGAAGCACGGATGGAAAACGCAAACTACTTCACGCGCTTGTTGTTTGTGTTTTCCATCCGTGCTTCTGATCAGAGGCCCGCTTTGCGGGCGCGTGCGACGCCCTACAGGATAAGCCGCTTGATCCCTTCTTTCAGAAGACGTGAGTTGAAGTTCATGAGCAGACCGACCCGCTTGCCTGTCAGCCGAAGGTACGTCAGCAGTTGGGCTTCGTGAACAGGACTCAAGTGCTCGACGCACTTCACCTCTACCAGCACGAGATCGCCGACTACGAGGTCGACACGGTACTCGCCGAGCAGTCTGCCCTTGTAGTAGGCAGGAATGCGTGTCTGCCGAACGAACGACATGCCGCAGTCTTCCAGCTCGATGCACATCGCCGACTCGTAGATCTGCTCGAGCAGGCCCGGACCGAGTGCGCGATGAACGTCGATGGCACATGCGATGACTCGCGACGTGAACAGATTGATTTGATCGATTTGTATGTTTCGTGTGTCTTGTGTGCTTTGGGTCTTCTCCGTGTCTTTGTGGCTCTGTGGTTCATTCATCTCTGCGACCTCCGTGTCCCTGTGGCGAAAAGACGAAAGGCAGCGTCGCGCGCCTCCTGCGGGATCAGCGGGAACGTCGAGAGGACGTGCGCGAACTCGTCGGTCGTCAACTGATAGAGCTCGGCGACCCGCGCCTGCAGACGCGCGAAGACGAGGGGATCGAGATGACGCCCGCGCCGCGTCAGCAGCCTCGCGAGTGAGGCCACTTCACGGACGGCTGCGGGCGCGGCGTCGCGCGTCGGGATCGGCAGGTGCTCGACTGTGGCCGTGGTGACGTGCAGCGTCACCTGCAGCCGCACCAGGAAATTGACCACGAAGCTGTTGAACAGCCCGCACAGATATTGCTGATCCCGGAGGGCGAGCGGCGAGCGCAGGCAGAACAGCGTGTGGGTGGAGACGCAGCCGGCCGGCAGGATCGCGGCGATGAGCGTCACGCGGTTCGTGGCGCCCGCAATGTCGCGGTACGCCAGCCGCGGACGTAGGTAGCGGCCATCGGGCAGCAGCCGATGCGCCTCGCGAGAGCGGATGGCGTGTCGAGCCGACCCCAGATCCACGTCGAACGGCTGGATCTGTTTCCCCTCGACAATCGGCAGCCCTGCCCCCGGCGCACAGAAGGATCCGCGATCGTCGGTGGCGTTGAGCTCGCGGCCAAACCGCACCGACCAGCCGGACGGACTGCCGAGCGAGGGGAACAGCGCAGCGGCTCGTTCTGCGATGGCGAGATCCGTCGGCGTCTGCACCCACGGAATCGTCAGGTCCGGGCCCGACAGCCGATCGAGCACCGCCGGCGTGAGCCGGCTGACGAACCACCGGGAGGACGCTGCCGGCTCTTCGCCGATCGATTCGAGCTCGGAGGGGTCGTCGAGGCCGAACCGGCAGGCGATCGAGCTCGTCGGCCGGCCGGTGGACGCGGTCAGCAGCAGGAACCGGACCCCGCGGTGAATCGGGAACACACCGCGCCGGTTGTCGAAGCCGACGAGGGTGTCAACGTCCGAGCGGGCGAGGAGCAGGCGACGCAGCGAGGCGCTGCCGCGATCGGCGGCGAGACCCCATGGCAGCACGAGGCCCAGGCGTCCGCCGGCGCGGGCGAGCGAGCGCGCGCGCTCGACAAAGAGCTGGTAGCGATTCGCGTGGCCGTCGGACTGAGCGCGGTAGATGCCGGCGTCGCGCGTGAACCGCATCATCAGGGCAAGGCCTTCTCGCGCGTGGCTCCTGACGTCTGTCGTTCCCGTGTCGGCGCGAATCATGTCCCACGGCGGGTTGCCAATCACGGCGTCAAAGCCTCCGTTGGCCAGGCGTGCGCCGTCGGGCGCGAAGAATACTTCGGGAAACTCGAGCTCCCAATGAAAGAACCGTCGCGCCCCGGCAACCTCTTCGCTGGCGCACAGATAGTCGCGTGTGGCTTGCGGCGGGAGCGAACCGCCGCCGGTCAGGATGGCGTCCGACAATGCACCGAACGCGGCGGGCGGCACCCCACGATCGGCCGACTGGAACCACGAGGCGCACCAGAGATCTGCGACCCGCTTCCAACGAGTGAGCGCTGAGTCTCGGCTGTTTATCGTGGCAAGCGCCCGCTCCTTGGCGCGCACGCTCTCGATCGTGTCGTTCGGCATCGACTCGAGCGAGAAGCGCACGGGCACGGCGGCGCCGAGCGCGTCATTGAAGCCAGGGAAGCGCGGCTCGTCAAACAGGGGCAACTCCTCTTCGACCGAGGCTCGGCGCCCTCGCGCACGATGCGGCAGGCGACCGAGCGATGCGACCCACGCGCCGAGCAGACTGTCGCCAACGGCCAAGCGATGGTCGAGAAAACTGAGCGGTCGATCCGCCGCGAGCGTCGTCAGCCACAACGAGAGGCGGGCGAGTTGAACGGCCACTGGATTGAGGTCGACGCCGTACAGGCAGCGCTCGGCAATCGAACGGCGGACCGCGGCGCGGTCTTGGTCGCCAAGATCGCCCGGCCGACAGCCGCCCGTCTGGATGAGCGCCGCCTCGTACGCCCCGGCAAGATAGCGGCACGCGGCGACGAGAAAGGCGCCGCTCCCCATCGAGGGATCGACCACGCGCAGCTGCAGGATGCGATCGGGTGTGGCGTCGCGGACGAGCGGACCGAGCGTTCGGCGGACGAGGTACTCGGCGATCGGTTGAGGCGTGTAGAACGTGCCGGTGGCCTTGCGGACCCCGGAGCCTGGGATCAGCGTGACAGACGGGCGTCGGCCTCGGCCATGGCCCTTTGTAGTGTCCGGCTTCAGCCGGACCGTGGACGTCACGTGCGGTACGTAATCGAGCAGCGTCTCGTACACCGCCCCGAGCTGCTCGACGCCGAGATCGCGGTACGCAATCGGCTCACGTCCGGCGCGATCGGTCGACGGGCGCGTCGACAGCGCCAGGATCGCCCGCTGCGCCGCGCCATCGTCGAGATCGCGTCGCTCGGCGAGCGGCGTCCGCGCCGGCGCGAACAGGCGGCCGTTGAACGGCGTGACGCGGAGATCGCCGGCGCGGCATCCAGCGTGGGCGAGACGCGCCATGGCCCGCAGGGCGTCCCAAAGCCCCGGTGCGCCCTGCGGGTGTTCGGCCGCCTCGCGCAGAGCCTGCACGCTGTAGCTGTCGCGGTACACGGGGTGCCACAGAGGTACGAGGGCGCGCGCTTCGGCGAAGAGCAGAAAGACGATGCGGTAGACGATGGTGAGCGCCTGATCGAAGGTGTCGTCGAGCGTGAACGGGTGTCTCGTGGTCTGAGGCCGGACGAGCGCGTTGAGGACGTCGGCTGATGCGGCCAGCACGCCGTCCTTGAGGGACCGGCACACACCCGACGCGTGACGATCCGAGGCTTCGACCAAAACGTGAAGCGGTGTTCCGGTCCGCCTGAAGGCGGACACTACATCGGATTGCGGAACGGTTGCGGTCCGCCTAACCGCGGACACGACATCGGATGGTGGAGCGGGTTCCAGATCGCCGGAGGGCGAGTTGGTGAGTCCGTGCGCGCTGACGACGGCCAGAAAGGCGGCGAAGGCGCGCGGGTCGTCGAGGGTCAGATCCAGGTCGAACTCGATGTGTCGGCGCGCGAAGAGGCGTGCCGCATCGATGGCTCGGAGATGCGTGCCGTTGAACAGAAGGCACCAGGGTGCGGATCGTGCGAGGGCCTCGGTGACGGCCGTGCGCCACAGCGGGTCGAGACGATCGCCCCACGATGCGACGAGCAGCGCCGTGGGGCGCGGGCCCCCGCGCAGGACGGCGGCGATCGACCGGTCGGCCGGTCTGATGTCCGACGGCGGATCGAATCCGAGCGCCGCGACGAGCGGCGCGGCGCCGACCTGCAGCATGGCGTGCACACTCGACGCGGGCCCGAGCGCCGCCGACCCTCGCCGCCACGCGACCAGCTCGCGATAGACGCGATCGATGAGCCGGTTGGTCTCGGCATTCCCGATCGTCGGGAGATAGGCTTCGAGGAACGCTTCCGAGACGAGATGGCCGGAGAGACCGGGGATCATCCTAACCTCAGGGGATGAAATCGGTTCAGGGCGTCAGCACGAGCAGAAGCACGGCGTCGGTCGGCGACAGCACGGCGGCCTGCTCGAGGACCTCGATCGTTGCGGCCCACTCGAGATCCCGATCGCCTTGGGCGGCGAGGATGGCCAGCCGCGCGTGTTCGCTGCGGCGGTCGAACAGACCCGGCTGGAAGATCGTGGGTACCGAAGGGTCTGTCGCGCCGATCGCACGCGCTCGATTCAGCCTGGCGCCTATGAATGCAGAGTGGATCTCAGAGGCTCGTTGCCGCCACGCCGTCGCGGCCAGATCAACGGTTCGCTGAATGTCTGCATCGAGGCTACACAACAGATCCCATGTAGTGTCCGCCTTTGGGCGGGCCGTGTCGGTCCGGCTGAAGCCGGACACTACAGCCTCGGACACTACAGCCTCGGACACCACAGCCTCGGACACTACGGCTCCAGGGCCGGCCAGTTCGATGAGCAGGGGCACGAGAACCGAGCCGGCCGTGCATCGCGCGCCAGCGGCGCCGGCCTCCATGCCGGCCCGGCACAACAGCAGCAGTCGCCGTCCGAGCGCCGCGCGGGTTTGCGACCGACGCGCCGCCGCCAGACACGGTCCACGCCCGTCGACTTGGGCCAGCGCATCTTGGTCGCCCGCGTGCAGGAGCGCCCGCGCGCGGACAATCCGCTCGACCTCGGCCCTGGCATCAGCGGCCAGCGCCGGCGTCACAAGGTTCTCGTCGGCCGCACCTCCATTTGTTGTCGCCTCAGTTGTAGTGTCCGGCTTGAGCCGGACCCCTGTAGTGTCCGGCTTCAGCCGGACCTCGACTGGGCCTTCAGCTGTAGTGTCCGGCTTGAGCCGGACCTCGACGGCCGTCTGCTCGATGACGGCTCGCGCCATGGCACCTTCCTCGGTTATCTCTTCATCCATCCCCAGCGGATCGGGCGCGCCGATGTCGGCCTGCGCTCGAGCCATGCGCTCCTCGAGCCGGGCCAGGATCCGCGGCTCGCTGCTGCCGCGCGCGATCAAATGAAACGCGTGCACGGTCCGCATCTGGCCGATGCGATCGACGCGCCCAATGCGCTGCTCGAGCCGCATCGGGTTCCACGGCAGCTCCAGATTGATGACGGCGCGGCAGGCGTGATGGAGATTGAGCCCCTCGCCGGCCGCGTCGGTGGCCAGCAGGACGGACGACAGGCCCCGCGTGAACTCGCCGATGGCGGCAAGACGCTCGTCGCGCGTCAGTCCGCCATGGAGCTGTGACACACGACTGTGGAGCGACGCACGCAGGTGAACGAGCGTGTCGCGGTATTCCGTGAACACAATCGCCGGCTCGTCAATTCGGCGAAGCAGGCGACCCAAGGCGCCGATCTTTGTCTCGTCACGGGTCGCCTCAGCCGCGGCGGCTGCGAGCTCGCCAAGCATCTGCCGCTCGCGCGAAGGATCTCGCAGGCCAAGGGCCGGGGGCCACGCCGGCGGCAGGTCGGCTGTTGTGAGCTCGCCGGTCGTGTCGATGAGGGGCAGCTGGATCTGGCCCTCTTCATCGGCGCCCCTCGACGCGAGGGCGGCGAGCCGCCGCTCGACCGAACGCTGAAGCGACCGGGCGCTCGACAGCGCGCGCTTGTGCAGCACGGAAAGGGCCAGCCAGATACCGGAGTTCTCGGGGTTCGCGCGGTTCGCAGGGTTCCCGCGGTGCGCAAGGTTCACCGAGCGTGCCCGGCCGTGCTCGTGTTGGACGGCTCGCGAGAAGCGCGCGAGCAGCGCATGCATGCGCGCTTCGGCGGCGCTCGGGCGGACGAACAGTCGATGGATCCGGCGGGGTGTGCCAAATCGGACGTCCGCGCGCGTGCGGCGAAAGAGCAGGAGCCGATCGCCTGGAGCGGTGCCGAGCGCGCCGAGCCGGCACAGAGAAACAAACGCGCGGCGATCGCCGCTGTGGGGTGTGGCCGTGAGCAGCACGACGAACGGCGCGCGCGAGGTGAGCGCGGCGGCCGCCGCGTGCCGGTCGCTGTTGCCGGCCACCCCATGCGCTTCGTCGACGATGACGAGATCCCAGCGGCAGGCGGCGACGCTCGTCAGAATGTCCGCGCGCCTGACGTAATCGATCGACGCGATGGCGACGGGCGAGGTTCGCCACGGGTTGACGCCGACCCTCAGCGTGGCCACCGCGCGCCTCACGGCGCGCGCGTCGAGAATCGTCGCGTCGATCTCGAAGCGATCGGCCAGCTCGCGCGCCCACTGATCGCGAAGGCCTGGCGGCGTGAGAATCAGCACCCGGTCGGCCGCGCCGAGCGCCTGCAGCTCGGACACAATCAACCCGGCTTGAATTGTCTTGCCCAGCCCGACCGCATCGGCCAGCAGGACACGGGATCCCAGACCGCGGAGAAGCGCCAGCGCCGGCTCGAGCTGATGCGGGAGCAGATCGATGCGCGCGCGGCGGGCGCATCGCAACCCGCCGGGCGGCGTCTCTTGGGCGACGAGCGCCCGGCACACGCGCCGCCACAGGCGCATGGAGATGTGCGTCGGCCGCCTTCGGCGCTCGATGCGCTCGAGGATGTCGAAGGGGGCCAGCATGCGGCGCTCGGCCCGCGCGTTGGCCGGGTCGATGCCGGTGAGGGTGAAAAGCTGACAGCTCTCGTACAGCCGAATGTCAGCGACCCGCCACCGAGCGTGCCGCGCGCGGACGACATCGGTTCGCAGAATCTGCATTGCACATCGGCCGCTCGCGCGCAGATCTTGCCGTGTGCCTACCGCACGGCTCAGAGGAATCAGTCAGTTACGGGAAGCGAGCGGACGCGAGCGAATCTGTTGGCAACGCCGATGCCAACGGAGCGCCGATGGCCATGCCGAAGCTGCGGCCATGTGACGCCGCAGCGACCCTTCGACAAGCTCGCGGTCGTCCCCAGCAACGTCGAGAGGCGACGCATCGGCCGTCAGTTCACGCGGGGGGTGGCGCCTACGCGCCTTCTGCGCTTCGGCGAGCCAAACGTTCGCGAGTTGGAACCAGATGGCCGGCTGGCTCCGACAGCTCGATGGCCTCCGAGAGACTGCGTGACTGCGACGTGACGGCGCGACTGAGATCCCTTAAGCTGAATGCCGGAAGGAGATCGTCAATGGCCTCGCTCGATTGGTCCCAGTGCCCGGCCGTGGAGAGCATTCCTGGCAAAGTCAGCGGCGCTTGGGTGTTCAAGGGCACACGCACGCCGGTGGCGATCGTCTTCGAGAACCTGGAAGATGGCATGACCATTGACGAGGTGATGGAGCAGTTTCCCGTGTCGCGGGGACAGGTCAAGGCCGTGCTCGAGTTCGCCGCCCGAAGTCTCGACGCGCCTGTGCCCGGGCGCTGATGCGCATCCTCTTCGACAACGGTACGCCGAGAGGCGTCGCGGTAGTCCTCTCCGACCACACTGTGGAGGAGGCCCGTTCGCGTGGATGGGACACCCTCAGGAACGGCGAGCTCCTCGACGCTGCTGAAGCCGCAGGGTTCGATGTTCTCCTCACCACCGACAGGAACATCCGATATCAGCAGAATCTGACCGGTCGAAAAATCGCGATCGTCGTCCTTGGCAGGGTCGATGGCCGGCTTGTGGCCGTTTCGGACGACGAAGGAAAGTTCCAGATCGTCACACCGGCAGGCGCCCGCGTCACCGTCAGAGTGTCGCTGCCGGGCTTTCGCGCGTTCGAGTCGACCACCGACACGCGACCGGGTCCCACGCTTGACATCGTGCTTCAGATTGCCGGGGTTGACGAGCGCGTCGTCGTTACGGCGCCGCCGCCGGAGCAGAACGTCACACGTTGGTTCGAGCTCGAACCGGTGCAGATCTATCGCACGGCCGGCGCCCAGGCCGACTTGTTTCGTGCAATCCAGACGCTGCCCGGCGTATCGACTGCCGACGAAGGCGCCGGATTGTTCGTCCGCGGTGGCGACGTGAGCGAGGTCCTCGTCTCCCTGGATGATGCAGTGATGGCGCATCCGTATCGGCACGAGACGCCGACCGGCGGCTTCCGCGGCGCCGTCGATCCGTTTCAACTGGCAGGCCTGGCGTTCAGCACCGGTGGCTTCCCCGCCCGCCACGGCAACGTGCTGAGCGGCATCCTCGATTTGCGCGGACTGGAACGACCCCAGATCACCGAAACCACCGCGACGGTGGGCCTGGCGGGCGCCTCCGCCTCGCTTGCGGCTCCGTTCGGTGCACGCGGCGGCATTCGCGGCGCACTGAACCGAACGTTCACGTCCGTGTTGTTCGCCGTCAACGGCAGTCCGCGGCGTTTCGATCCGCTGCCTGGCGGCTGGGACGGCTCGGCAGGCATCGCGTGGAATCTCGGCCGGGCGGGACGTCTCAAAGCATTTGCGCTCGTACAGCGCGACGAGGTCGGCGTCGAGATCGAGCAGGACGCGTTCGTCGGCCTGCTCGCGTCATCGAGCCGGCATCGCTTCGTGAGCGCCCGCTGGGATGGAATGCGGCAACGCTGGACAACCTCGCTCTCCATCGGCGACGACACCTACGAGCGCGGCACGGCGGCGGGAATCCTCGACCTTAGAACTGACGATCGCGTTCGGTCGTGGCGTGTCGATGCCGCGCGATCGGGCCCTTGGCGGAGCGGATGGCGCGTCGGCGCCAACGGCAGCACCACCGATACCGTCGTCCGCGGCGTCGCGCCGCTGCGAGGCGGTGACCTCGAGGGCATCTCAGGGCGTGCGCCGTTCGAGGCGCACGTGCACGACGGCCCAAACGGCTTCACGGTCACACTCGAGCTACCGGTGGCGCCCGATGTCCGGTGATCGGCTTCACCTAATCGTTGCCCACGACGAGGCGCTGGCACGAAAGCTCGTGCGGCAGTATGCCGGAGCGTTCCCGGACATCGAGGTCGTGTGTGAATGCGCGGATACAACGGCCCTGGAAGCCGCACTTGAGCGGGGACAGGCGGACGCCGCACTCCTCGATATCCGGATGCCTGGGCGAGACGTGTTCGACGTACTTGCAGACGCCGCGCAGCGAGGGCGAATCCCCGCCCTCATCTTCGCGACCGCATACGACCGCTATGCGGTGCGGGCGTTCGACATCAACGCAGTCGACTATCTCGTCAAGCCTTTCAGCGAATCACGCTTCGCGGAAGCACTGGCGCGCCTGCGCGAGCGGCGGCGGTCTGGCGTTGACGCCGGCAATCTTCCTCGGTTGTTGCGCGATCTCGGCCGGCGGCCCGACCGCCTGCTTGTGCCAGAAGGCACTCGAATCGTGCCGCTGCTCGTGTCCAGCATCGCCTGGATCAACGCCGAAGGCGACTACGCACGGATTCACTCCGGCGGAAAGAGCTATCTGGTGTACCGGACGCTCAACGATCTGGAAGAGCGCCTCGATCCGGCGGACTTCCTGCGCGTGCACCGATCCGCCATCATCAGGGTCGATCAGATCGCCGAAGTCAAGCCCGCGGACAGCGGCAGACACCAGTTGACGCTCCAGGATGGCACGCGGCTCATCGTGAGTCGCGGCCGTGGCGCGGCGCTGAAACGGCTTATTCTCTGAAAGAAACAAACGATTTCTGGTCCGTTTGCGTGCGTCAATCGTGGCGACAGGTGAGGTGGATTCCCCACTCAGTGTCTGACGCTGTACTCACATGGCATCGCGCAGGATCCACCGCCCTTCGCCGACCAATCGGAAGTCCTGACGCCGTCAAGCCAGACACGCGCAGAGGCCGTGTCCTTTATGTCAGCTACGAGCCGCTGTACGGGGCGATCGGGCAGACCGAGAATCGGCAGGTGAGAGTGCTGAGGAAGGGTTGGCGAGCTTGGCCGGGCTCGAAGAGCAGAGGCCGGACCCCGGCGCCGTTAAGTAATGTTGGGTCCTTCCGAGAGAATCGCGATAGTCGCGCCCAAGTGCGAGCCGGCGTCGTCCCAGAACTCGACGACCCGCGGATGCCGCTCGAGCGCGGCCTGGACGCTCGCGCGCTGCACGCCGCGCCCGCGACCGTGGACCAGACGTACTTCGCGCAGGCCGGCGGCAGCCGCGGCGTCGAGGTACTCGCTGACAACGGAGGGAATGTCGGCGGGCGCGAAGCTGTGGAGGTCGATCTCTTCCTCGATCGGGACCCTGGGGACCCTGGGGACGCTGACCGGCTCCTCGTCAGGCACGATACTCCGCCGTGACGATCGTCTTGAGCCCGCCGCGGACCGAAAAGTCGCCGACGACGGTCATGCGCCGCGGCCGCAGCGCGGCCACCAGGTCGTCGAGGATCTGGTTGGTCACGTCCTCGTAGAAAATGCCGCGGTGGCGGAACTCGATCATGTAGTACTTGAGCGACTTCAACTCGACACAGCGCGCGTCGGGCACGTACGTGATGCGGATCTCGCCGAAATCGGGCAGGCCCGTCTTTGGGCACACCGAGGTGAACTCGGGGCAGGTGATGGCGATTTCGTAGTCCCGCTCCGGCCGCGGGTTGGGAAACGTCTCGAGCGTCGCGCTGGCCATGCCCAGATTGTAGCCTCCGCCTTTGCGGTTCCAGGGCCGAAAATCGGGGTTTGGCGGCGCCCGCCTGTTTGACACTGGCGAGAACGGCGAGCTAGGATACGGCGTTTTTCGAAATGTTTACCGCGATCGTCGCTGCGCGCGCGATGGATCCGGTTGAGATCTCTCGCGCGTTCAAGTCTGGGGGGAGCTGTGATATCTGACGCCCGCAGGATGGGCAAGTCCGAACTCTTTTCGCACTTCGCCGAACGCTTCGAGGTGAAGCGGACGCAGGCTCGGGAATTTTTCGACGAGCTGACGGCGCTGTCCGAAAAGGAGCTGAAGCGCTCCGGCGAGTTCGTGCTGCCCGGCATGGTCAAGCTGGTCGTTCAAAAGCGCAAGGCGCGCATGGGCCGAAACCCGGCCACAGGTGAAGCGATCAAGATTCCCGCCAAGACCGTCGTGAAGGCACGGATTGCCAAGCAGCTCAAAGACGCGGTACTGCCCCGGAAGTAGGGCGGCGGGTCTCGGTCGTTCATTGATCGGCATATGGTGCGACAATGGAGCACTCTGATGACGCCGCTGACCAGAATCACGCTCGACGCGGAGGTGATGGGCGGCAAGCCCTGTATCCGGGGCATGCGCATCACCGTCGGCACGGTTGTCGGCCTCGTGGCGAGCGGCCGAACGATTCCTGAAATCCTCGCGGCGTATCCCTACCTGGAAGAGGCAGACATCCGCGAAGCTCTCTCCTACGCCGCCTGGCGCGTTGAAGAGACAGAAATCCCGCTCGGTAAGTGATCAGCCTTATCGTCGACATCAGCCTGTCTCCAGCCTGGGTCGACGTTTTGGCGAAACATGGTTGGTCGGCCGTTCATTGGTCGACCGTCGGCGACCTTCGCGCGAAGGACCGCACCGTGATGGCGTGGGCGCGTGAGCACCAGCATGTTGTGCTTACGCATGATCTGGACTTTGGAGCCCTGCTGGCGCTGACGCGCGCCAGTGGGCCGAGTGTCATTCAGATCCGCGCCCACGACGTTCTTCCAGGGCACCTCGAACAAATCGTTGTCACGACAATTCAGACGTACGAATCTCAGTTGCTCGAAGGAGCGATTGTCACAGTCGACGAAACACGTGGCAAGGTGCGCATGCTGCCGATCGGTTCTACGAAGGGATGAACACAGCGGCGCGTGGAGACAGTCGGCGGTAGACTACACGGTGTCCTGACGGGCGGCGCTGGCCTCACGAAGGACCACGCCTCGCACTCCTTCTAAGATTAAGTTCTAACTTCTCACTTCTGCTAGGCCGCAGTTCTTCTCGCGGCGAGCACCCGGCTGTCGATCGTCGCCGGCACCACGCGCGGCGCCCTCGTTTCCAGGTTCGACAGCGAGTCATCGTCCAGGATGACGCGGTCTCCCGGCCCGATCAGAATCTCGGCGCTGTAGCGCCGTGCACCCCGCAGCGTGCGGAGCTCGAAGTAGCGGACCGGAAACGTCCGGTCCCCGATCGCCAGTGCGTCGCTCTTAAGTAAAACCCTGAACATCGTCTTTACCTCTTGGTCCGCCTGAAGGCGGACACTACGGCTGTCAATCAACAATCAACAATCCGCAATCATCAATTCATGCTCGCGGGGCCCCACATTATCCAATGGCGCCGGGGCCCCACCCCCGGCGCGAACTGACGATGATGATGCTCGCCGTCGGCTTTGCATGGCCTCCGGCTCGCATGGCCGCAGGCGCTCTAGCTTGCGGCGGCCTGCACGGCGCGATCGTCACGTGCCGGGAAGCGGAGCGTGAACGCGGTGCCGCGGCCGACTTCGCTCTGCACGGTGATCGTGCCGTCGAGCTGTTCGACGATGCGCTTGGAGATGGCCAGGCCGAGGCCGAGCCCTCTCCGTTTGGTCGTGACGAAGTCGTCGAAGATCGCCGACAGCCGTTCGGGCGGAATTCCCGATCCGGTGTCGGCGATGCTGACTTCCACACTGTCGCCTTTGCGCGAGGTCTCAATCGTCACGCGGCCGCCCGTCTCGGTCGCCTGAATCGCGTTGGTGATGAGGTTGCGAAACACGCGGCCGAGCGCGAACCGGTCGCCGTCGATGGTGAGCGGCCCCTCGGCAAAGCGGCCCTCGACGGTGATGCCGTGCCGGTCGCCTTCCGGGCGCATCGCTTCGACGATTTCGCCGACCGAGCTGTTGAGATCGAGGGCGAAGCGCTCGAGCGGCTTCGGCTTCGCGAGGTTGCGCAGATCGTCCATGAACCGCTTGAGCGTCGCGATTTCCTTCTGAATCGTCCGGACGTACCCTTCGCGCGCCTCGGCGTCCTCGTCTGGGCGGACGAGCAGGCTCGCGTTGTTGCCGATGTTCTGGACCGGGTGATTGAGGTCGTGGAAGATGCCGGCGGCGATGCGTCCGAACATCGCCTGCCGCTCCTGACGCTTGATGTTCTCCGTCAGGTCGACCAGCCGATTAGCCATCGTGTTGAAGGCGTCGCCCAGCTCGGTGAATTCATCGCCCGTTCGGATGTCGACGCGCGTCTCGAGCTGGCCTTTAGCCACTTCCTGCGTCGCGCTTTTCAGTTTCAGAATCGGCCTGATGAACGAGCGGCCGAAGAAGTAGCCGACCGAGATCATCGCAAGGAGGCCGATCGAGATGAACACGATCAGCTGACGCTGCAGTTCGGCGCCGATGGCGTACGCCTCGGCGGTCGGCTGCTCGACGATGACCGTCCAGCCGAGGGTGGGAATCTGCGCGGCCACGCCCAGGTTGCTGCGGCCGTCGGCATCAACGTATTCAAGAGAGATTGGCGCTGCAGTAGCGTCGGCAACGGCCGGATCTCCGGCGGCCCCGCGAGAAACTAATGGATGCGCCCTCATGTTGGTCGACTGGGCGACGAGCGCCTTCTTGTCGGGGTCGCCGTGAGCCATCAGCTCGCCGCCGGGCGCGACGACCATGGCGAAGCCGGTGTCGCCGATGCGGATCTGGTCCACCATCCGCCACATCTCCTCGAGGCTGAACTCGCCCACGAGCCAGCCGGCCGGCTGGTTGAGTCGCATGAGATGGATGGCGAAGGTGGCCGTCGGCAACAGGTCTTCGTCGACGCGGACCGGCGACATCGACACGCCACCGAGCGCCACACCCGGGTCTTTTGGAATTGCGACCTTCGGTTCGCCGATGCGGCTGGTCGCGATCTTCGCGCCGCCTTCGTCGAACAGCGTGATCTCGCGGAATTCGCGGAACTCGAGGACGTAGTTCTTCAGCGTGCGATCCTGCTGCGCCTGGGTCAGGCCGGTCTCTTGCAGGTAGGCCGACAGCGCCTTGAGAATCTCCGCATTGCTCGTAACGTAGCGCCGGATCTCCTCAGCGGCCCTGGTGGCGACGTTCAGGTTGCCGGTGACGATCGACTGGCGGGTGCCGCGCTGCAGGGAGATGAGCGAAACGACACCGTAGGCGAGAAGCGGCACGACAGCGGCCACTGCGAGAAGCAGCGCGAAGCGCGTGGCCAAGTGCCGAATGCGCGGGCGCATGTTAGTTCCTGTTTACTGTCAGGTCTCCAACAACGGGCCGCCACAGGCGGAGTGTGGTCAAGATATCACGGCCGGGCTCGGCGACCACGTCGAAGCGCCGGTTGACAGCCCGCGCGCGCTGGCTCCAAGCGAGAAAAACGGCAGGCGGGTCGTCTTTCACCGCTTCTTGGAATCCTGCGATTGCCGCGCGGTACTCGTTGTCCGAGGTTGCGTGGCGTACTAGATCGAGCGCAGCGTTCACGTGGTCGTTGCCGACGCTGCCCCGCAACAGACCGCGTGAATGCCAAACTGCGTATACACGGAAAAACGAGGGTCCGCTGATGAACTCCGTTAGAACAGCATCGAAATTGCCTGCCAATAAGTCCTGGTCCAACGTCTCCAGCGAGATTTCACGGAGCTCCATTTGAACCCCGACTGCCCCAAGCTGCCGTCGTAGGGCCAACGCCACTCGCTCGAACCGTGGTGCCACCAGGCAGACAAACTTGATGTTCCGTGGGCGGAGGGTGATCGCTGCCTCACGAGGATCGAAGCGAAATGTTGAATGATTCGCTGGAAAAGCCCAATACTCCGGCCATATGGGACCGAATGACGGCACTCCATGACCATTTAGTCCATCGGTAATGATTTCGTCACGATTGATCGCGCTATTTAACGCGCGCCGAACTGCTGGTTCACGAAATGCGGGCAGGCGCGGATTGAAGATAAGCAGTTGCTGATAGTGTCGAACAAACGTGAAGAGCGAGATGTCAGTAGCGCCGGTCAACGAATCGAGCGCGTCCGAACCGACTTCGTACAACATGTCTGTGCTATTCCGGAGCATTTCGGCCCAAGCAGCACGGATACTCGGGTAGCTTTGAATGACAATTCGGTCGATTGACGGTCTTCCCAAGTAGTAGGCATCGTTCGCGACCAGTTCAGGCTTATCGGGCGCAATAGCCTTAAAAGGGCCAGTCGCAGAGCCGTCTGGTTTTCGAATCTGAGATTCCAGAGCTTCGATGAGTAATGGTGAGGGCCTCCGAAGTGAAATGGTAATTTCTGTAGCGGAGGCAGCGGTTATTCCGTTGATATCCTCGAATGCGGAGCCCATCGAGGCTGGGAGCGTGGATCTCAAGATGGAGGAAACGGTGTGTGCGTCCACAGCAGAGCCGTCGTGAAACCTAGCGTTTGACCTGAGCCGGATTGCAAGCGAGAGCCCGTTGGGGGCAACACTCCAACTCTCAGCTAATGCCGGTTGCGGGCGACCATCTTCAGAAAGACGGACCAATCCCTCCCTGGAAAGGATTTGCTTTAGCTGTTGCACTCCTGCGATTTCGCTGGTGGCTGCCACTTGACCAATTCCGATCGTCAGAGTGACGGGTGTCGCCGACTTCTCTTGAAGCCCGGTGGATTGCCCGCACCGGGCCGTCAAAAGTACAGAAAGCAGCCACGCCGCAATAATGACGCGGCGCGGCAACCGAGATGCAGCAGCTTCGAGCTCGCGCTCCGGCAACCTACCTCTTGTTCAACAGACCATCGTCAACGACGGTGATGCAGAATCCCTGGGGCTTCGCGTTCGACGTGGCCTTCTTGACGATTTGGATCTTCATTGTACTCTCCTAAGCCGCACTGGACACGTCATGTGCCAGTGAAATTACTGCCGATTCAAAACTTGGCTTGTGGCATGTCGGCATGTTCATGTCCCCAAGCTGGGTGTGCGACGCAACCAGGCATCCCCCGGCACACGTGGGAATAAACGCGCAGTCCTTGCACTCCTTCCACGGATGTAGACGGTCGAAGTTTTGCCGCGCGCTCTCGCGCGAAGCGTCGAGCCGGCCGTCGATGTGGCCGGTCGAGAGTCCCTTTTCACCAGTGAATCCCGGGCACGCGTAGAGCGATCCGTCAGGCCCGATCGTCTGCGCGTGGGTGTGGTGGATATGGCAGGGTCCGTTGTGCACGCCGTCGGAGGTCCTGAACCCGTGACGCTTGGTCTCCTTGCGGAGAAATTCCATCTTGTCGTCGAGGAAGGCGCAGGAATCGCACCCTGAGGCGCCGGCCTCGCCGACGTTGGTCATGCACGTGCCGCCAAGCGGCTTGAGCGGCTGCCCGTTCGCCCCGACCGGAACGAGTGGCAGCACGCCCTTGGGCCTGGCCGCCTCGGTGCGGACGACGGGCTTGAAGTTGACGTTGAGGAGCTTGTCGGCAAACTCCTGCTCGCGGAGGAACTCGAGGAGCGCCGGATAGCTGTCAACCGAGCTCTCGTCGAAGTTCCCGCCAATCGCGATCTTGGTTCGCCCGGCCACCTTCCGGATGTTCTCGATGATGCGATCGAAGGTGCCCTGGCCGCCCCGCAGCGGACGCATCCGGTTGTGAGCGTCGCGGTCGCCGTCGAGCGTGATCTTGAAGCCGTTCAGGCCGTACGGCGCGAGACGATCGACCACCTCCGGCGTGAGCATCAACCCGTTGGTGATCACCGTGATGGACATCGGCACGCCGCGCGACCCGGAGGCGCCCCACATCCGCTCGGCCAGGTAATACATCACCGGCAGATTGAGCAGCGGCTCGCCCCCGAAGAACATCAAGGTGAATCGCTCCGGGTGCACCTTGTCCATCTCGCGCTCGATCCAGTCGCCAACCTTGGCGGCCGTCTCGAGCGTCATCTTCTCGGCGAACTTGTTGTGGTCGCCGTGGTCGCCCTGGAAGCAGTAGTCGCACGCAAAGTTGCACTGCAGCGTGGTCAGCACCGTGACGTGCAGCTCCGAGTTGTCGTTCTTGACGGCGGTGAAGTACTTATCGAGCCGGCGCTGGTCGGCCTTGCGGTCCGCGACGATGAACCCGTTGTCAAACAACAGATCGACGGCCTCACGCTCGGCCCGATCGAAGGCGCCCCACTCGATCTCGCGGCCGGGTTCTCGGCCAGTAAAGCGATCGAGCAGCGACACGACGTCGCGCGACACGACCAGCTGCGCGTCGGTGAGCGTGTTCATCAAGAACACCTCGTCTCGCGCTTCAAGCGGCACGCGCACGTTGAACATCGAGGGCTGCATCGCGTGATGCAGCAGAGCAACGCGTGTTCCAGTGCCAGGTGCTGACGCGTCTTGATGAAAACATTCAGCAAATCGTGCAATCTCGCAAAGATTCCGTGCACGGCGACAACACGAGCACGAGGCGCACAGGCAAAGAGACTGCATGTGCGAGGCGCATCGATCGGTTGGCGTCGACGATTACTGCTGAGGAATCAGTGGATTAGCGGAGGAGAGTCAGTGGGTTGGCCACTCGGTCAAGTTCTTGGCCGTCACGCGCCGCGCAATCGTTTCGCAAGCTGACGCACGTCGAGCTTGTCCATCTTGTACTTGAGCGTACTCAACGGAATTCCAAGGTACTCCGCCGTTGCGGTCACGTTCCCGCCGCATTTTTCGAGCGCTCGAAGAATGAAGCTGCGCTCGAAGGTATTGGACGCGTCCTCGAAGAGCGACTCGCTATGGTCGTTCTGCGGCTCGAGCTGCGCGAAGTGTAAGTCGAGCGGCAGGTCTTCCTCCGAGATGTAGTCCTTGTCGCTCATCGCGACGAGCCGCTCGATGAGGTTTTCGAGCTCCCGGATGTTGCCGGGCCACCAGTACTTCTTCAGCACGGCGAAGGTCGAATCGGAGAGGCCCTGGATCTGTTTTCTGAACCGCGTGTTGTAGCGGCGCACGAAGAAGTCGGCCAGCTGCGGGATGTCTTCGGGGCGCTCGCGCAGCGGCGGCAGCTTGATGGGGATCACGTTGATGCGGTAGTACAGGTCTTCGCGGAAGCGTCCTTCCTTGACGGCCTTGTCGAGATCGAGGTTGGTGGCGGCGATCAGCCGGAACTCGGTCTTGATGGGCTTGCTGCCGCCGACCCGCTCGATCTCGCCTTCCTGAATCGCCCGCAGGAGCTTGGACTGGAGGTCGAGCCTGAGGTCGCCAATCTCGTCGAGGAACAACGTGCCGCCCGAGGCCAGCTCGAACTTGCCGAGCTGCTGGCGGTGCGCGCCGGTAAACGCGCCGCGCTCGTGCCCGAAGAGCGTGCTCTCGGTGAGATCGCGGGGAATGGCCGCCAGGTTGACCGCAATGAACGGCGCGTCCGGCTCGCCCGATTCCCGGTGAATCATCCGCGCCAGCAGCTCCTTCCCCGTGCCGCTCTCCCCGAGGACGAGGACCGTCGCAGACAGCTTGCCGATCTTCTTGACCAGATCGACGATCTCGCGCATGACCTTGCTCGGCCCGACGATGAACTCGCGCTCGCCCTGCTCGGCCACCTGCGCCGACAGGGTCAGCACCTGCCGGTTCAGATCCTGGCGCTCGCCGGCGTGGCGCACGAGCGATCGCAGCTGGTCGTAGTCGAAATCCTTCGTGATGTAGTGGTAGGCGCCGTGCTTCATCGCCTGCACGGCGGTCTCGATTTCGCTGATCGCCGAGATCATGATGACCTCGACGAGGCTGTAGTTCTCCTTGACGATGCGCAGGACTTCAAAGCCGCTGATGCCGGGCAGGCGCACGTCGAGCAGCATCAGGTCGACGTCCTCGCGGCTGAGGATGGGCAGCGCCGCTTCGCCGGTCGCCACGCGCAGCACACGGTAGTCGCGCTTGAGGATCGCGGTCAGCGTATCCCGCATGCCCTCATCGTCGTCGACGACGAGGACGGTCTTCGGCTTGTGGCTCATGGGTTGGGGGAAGGCGGTATTGTCGCAGGCGGTTGACACTGTTGCAAGTCGTTCGCTAACGTACTTTGCCGTGTTGACCGTTGAAGGATGGCTGGCCGCCGCCGCCTGCGCGCTCGCCGTTGGCGCGCTCGTGCGCGCCCGACGGGCGTCCCGGCGCCTCGATCGGCTCACCGAGTCGTACTGGGAGCTGCGGTACGAGTACGGCGAGCTGCGCACACGCGTCGACCGCCTCGAGGCGCCGCAGGGCGGCGCCGATCCGCAGGAGCCGTCTCCCCAGCCCGGCCCGACGAACTTCGTGCCGCTCTCTTCACTGAAACGTTGAAATTGCAGCATTGCAGGATGACAGCCGGTTTCATAACCTGTAGTGTCCGGACACTACGGTTATGAAACCACTGAGGTGAAATGGCGACGCATGTGGTGATGCCCCAGATGGGCGAGTCGATCGCCGAAGGCACGATCGTCCGCTGGATGAAGAAGGTCGGCGAGCTGGTCGATCGCGACGAGCCGCTCTTTGAAATCTCGACCGACAAGGTCGATGCCGAGATTCCCTCGCCGGCCGCCGGCGTGCTGGCCGAGATCCGCGTGAAGGAAGGCGAAACCGTGCCGGTCAACGCCGTCGTGGCCGTGATCGGTGAGGAGGGCGATGCGGCTGTCGGCGGTCCTCAGTCCTCAGTCGGCAGTCGGCAGTCGGTCGTCAGTAATCAACAGTCGCAATCAACAATCAACAATCAGCAATCAGCAATTCACGAGCACCCCGACCGTCGCCATCTGTCGTCGCCCGTCGTGCGCAGAATCGCCCAGGAACACCACGTCGACTTCTCGCAGATCCACGGCACCGGCGCCGGCGGGCGCGTGACCAAGCGGGACATCCTCCGCTATGTGGGGTCGACACCGACTGCGACCGCGAAGCGGGGCGAAGGGGTCCCCGCGGAGCCCGTCCGGGGGGCAGGGGCCCCCGGAGTGGAAAATGTCGTCGTCAAGATGTCGGTCATGCGGAAGAAGATCGCCGAGCACATGATCGAAAGCCGGCGCACTTCGGCGCACGTGCACTCGGTGTTCGAGGTCGACTTCTCGCGGGTCGCGGCGATTCGCGAGTCGAAGAAAGCCGACTACGAGCGCGCCGGCGCCAAGCTCACCTTCTTGTCGTTTATCGTCAAAGCCGTGGTCGATGCGCTTGGCGCGATGCCGGCGCTGAATGCCTCTATCGATGGCGAACACGTCATCTACCACAAGGAAGCCAACGTCGGGATTGCCGTGGCGCTCGAGTGGGGGCTCATTGTCCCGGTGGTGAGACACGCCGGCGGAAAGAGCCTCCTCGATCTGAGCCGCGAGGTGGCAGACCTTGCGAGCCGCGCGCGCGCCAAGCAGCTCAAGCCGGAGGAAGTCGCCGGCGGCACCTTCACCATCACCAACCAGGGTGTGTCCGGCGCGCTCTTCGGCCTGCCGATCATCAACCAGCCGCAGGTCGCCATCCTTGGCGTTGGCAGCATCGACAGGCGGCCCGTTGTCGTCGGGGATGCGATTGTGATCAGGCCCATGGCGTATCTCACGCTGGGGTTCGACCACCGGCTCATCGACGGTGCTGTGGCCGACGAGTTTCTGTCGCGTGTCAAGGCGGCCTTGGAGAATTGGGATCCCGCGGACGCATGAAGGTCCGCCTAAAGGCGGACACTACGTACGCCCTGTAATACGTACGCCCTGTAATACGTATGCCCTGTAATACGTATGCCCTGTAGTGTCCGGCTTCAGCCGGACCTGTCAGTCCGCCTAAAGGCGGACACTACAGTGGTCTGCCGGAAGGCGGACACTACATGCTGATCCCGACACATGAATCGACCAGTTGAAATCCGAAGGCTCGGGCGCGTGCCGTACGCCGACGCGCTGGCGCTGCAGCACACGCTCGTCGAAGATCGGCGCGCCGGGCGCGTGGACGACGTGCTGTTGTTTGTCGAACATCCGCACGTGTTGACGCTCGGCGTCGGCGGCGACGGCGGCCGCTCGCACATCCTCGCGCCGGCTGAGGCGCTGGCCGGCCGCGGCGTCGAGGTGCACGAGACCGGCCGTGGCGGCGACATCACCTATCACGGTCCGGGGCAGATCGTCGGCTACCCGATCGTCGATCTGCGGCCCGATCGCTGCGACGTCCATCGCTACGTGCGGGACTTGGAGGACGTGCTCATCCGAACAGCCGGAGACTACGGCGTCTTGGCCCATCGGGTGGACGGCCTGACGGGCGTGTGGGTGGGGGATGAGAAGCTGGCGGCCATCGGTGTCCGCATCGCGCGGTGGGTCACAAGCCACGGGTTCGCGATGAACGTCACAACAGACCTCGCGTACTTCGATTTGATTGTCCCCTGCGGCATCTCCGGCCGCGGCGTGACGTCGCTCGCGCGGCTCGTCGGCCGCGCGGTCGATCGAGCCGAGGTCGAAGACCGAATCAGCCGGCACTTCTGCGATGTCTTCGAGAGAGTCCGGCTGAAGCCGGACACCACGTACGCCCTGTAGTGTCCGCCTTCAGGCGGACCCGACGCGATCTCCTTGGATAAACGCCAATCAATCAATCGGTTACAGCATCGACTGGGATTCCAGGAATATCCAAACCCTCCAAGGTGTTCTTCTCCGCATGCGGAATCCCCAGGACGACACCCTTCTCACGCGGCTGCAGGCAGGCGACGAGCGAGCGATCGCAGAGCTGGTTGACGCATACGGCGCCAAGATTCACCAGCTCGCGTTCCGGTACCTGCGCAACAAGGAAGACGCCGAAGAAGTCGCGCAGGACGTGCTGTACAAGGTGTACCGCAACGTGGGCTCGTTCCGCGGCGATGCCGCGCTTTCCTCCTGGATTTACCGGATTACCTTCAACCAGGCGATGTCCCGGCTGCGCACGGTGCGCTACCGGCAGGCGAAGACTGACGACCAGCTCCTGCGCGCGGCCGAGGGCGACGAGCCGATCCGGTCGTCTCACCCGGATGTGGCCGACTGGAGCGACATGGCCGACGAGCAGATCTTTCGGGCGCAACTGCGCCGGCGCGTGCACCACGCCATCCTGGCGCTGCCGGCGATCTATCGCGCGCCGGTCATGCTGCGCGACATCCAGGGCATGTCGACCGAGGAAGCAAGCGCCATGTTGCGGGTGAAGGATCAGACCCTCAAATCGCGCCTGCACCGGGACCGGCTGATCCTGCGCAGGCAGCTCGCCGAGTTTGCCGGCGGCCTGACGCTGCATCGGCCGATCTACGGCACGTAACCGTACGTAACCTAATCGCACGTAACCTAATCGCACGTAACCTAATCGCACGTAACCTAATCGTACGTAGTGTCCGGCTTCAGCCGGACCGAGTTCGCCCCTGTCAACAACCCTTCCAATCCCCGCCATCGAGTGCATTCGGTAGCTGCTTGATGATGTCGCGCAGAAACCGCGACATCTGAAGGTCGACCCGATACACGTTGGCCTCGACCGCGAGACCCATCCGCATCGCCTCACCCGTTGCGGCGCTCGTCGCGCGCGAGATGACGAGCGTTTTCTTGGACCTCGTGATTGACACGTAGAAGAGCCGGCGCTGCTCTTCGAGGTAGTCCTCTTCCGTGCCCGGGTATTCGTCGCGGCGCCGGCCGGGGATCGCCTCGTCGCAGGTCCCGAGCAGGTAAACATGTTCCGCGGTGACACCCTTCGCGCCCCACATCGTTGCCACTTGGACGTTCGGGCGCCGCGAGCCTTTCCTGGTGGAGGATGCGCTCGACGCGCCTGGCCAAGCCAAATGTCTTACCCGTGCCGGGTCCTGCCTCGACGCGGATTGTCTGCGCTTCCGCGTTGATGAGTGGCAGCACCTGCTCGCCGCGGACGCCGCTGTTCCAGGATTCGGCCATCGAGGCACCTAGCCTCCTTCCCGGTTGCTCCGTCGCGCACTGGCCTACCTCGCGACTACGCTGAGACGCTCAGCGAAATCAAGCAACGCATCCAGCAAGAGCGCCTCCGCGTCGTGCTGGCCGCCAATTCGGCGATGGTTCTTCTGTACTGGGACGTCGGCAAAATGATCCTGGACCGCCAGGAACACGCCGGCTGGGGGCCAAGGTCATCGATCGCCTCTCCGCAGACCTGCGTGAAGCCACCCCCGAGATGCAGGGGCTTTCGCCGCGAAACCTCAAGTACATGCGCGCCTTTGCCGCCGCATGGCCCGACCGCAGGATTGTGCAACGGGTCATTGCACAATTGCCCTGGCGCCAAAATATCGCCCTGCTCGAACGCCTCAACGACGAGCAGACGCGACTGTGGTACGCCGAGCAAGGGGTGCGGCACGGGTGGTCGCAGCCCATTCTCTGCCTGCAGATCGACAGTCGAGCCCACGAACGCCGCGGCAAGGCCCTCACCAACTTCAAGGCGACCCTACGCGACAACGTGCGCGCTCAACTGCGGGTGATCGTGAAGCGCATTCTTCGCAAGTACGGCTACCCGCCAGACAAACAGGAGAAGGCGACACAGACGGTGCTTGAGCAGGCGGAGGTGCTGTCGGAACTGTGGGCAGCCCAGAGTGAATAGAACGCTTACCAATGCCCCTGGTCCTCGCCCGACTACCGGAGTGCCGAGGTCCGCCTGAAGGCGGACACTACAACTGCATGGCGTTATCGAGCGCCACACGCTCGGCGACACCGAGCGGGGGCAGCACCACCTCGAGGCGTGACGGTCCGAGCCTGACGGGGAGTGCGGCGGTTCGGGTGCGCGCACCGGAGGACTGATCCGGAGCGACAAAACAAATCGTGACGTGCTGAGAGTGTCCGGCCAGCGCGTCGATCACTTTCGAGGCCGCTGAGGCGAGCGCAAACGGACCAGGCGGCCACAGCGCGCCGATCCGCTGGGCGAGCCGTCGCCGTACGGGCTCGGTGACGAGCCGCGTCATCGCCCATCCGGCCACGGTCGCATCTTCCCACCCGATGACCATCCGATCCGGCGGCACGCCGATGACCGACAGCGCCACCTCGCGGGGCGACGCGTCGAGCTCGAGCGCCACGATCGCGCGGGCGGCGGCGGCGAGCGCTTCGGGCGCCGATCCGATGATGCGCGCACGCGGGATGTCGAGCTCGCCGACGCCGCGCTCGATGAGCTGGCGCTGCTCGGGGCCGGCGCACACGATGAAGGCATCCGGCGCAGATCGCGCCAGGCGCTTGAGGAGCACCACTCCATCGTCACCTGCCCACTCGCCAACGCCTCGCCGGTCGGCGACCACCACAACGTCGGCGCCTGCCGCGTCGGCGATCTCGGTCGAGCCGGAGACGATTGTCGCGAAGCCCTCGATGGCCCCCGCCTGCGTGATATCGAGCGCCTGGCCCTCGGCCGCGCGTCCGGCCTCGTCTATCAGTCGAATCGAGCGCGCGGATGCACGGCGCGCGAGCAGGTGCGCGAGCATCCCGCCCAGCTCGCCGGCTCCAATGATGGCGACCTCCTGCATGCGTGCGCTATTGTATGCGGGGCGGCTTGGTCGGTGACGCTCTGTTCTAGATACGCCGAGCGCTGCGGCGCGAAGGCGTCATCGAGCGGGGGTGGGGCCCCGCGAGCATAAAGTAATGTGGGGCCCCATGCGAAATTAATTAAATGCTGACAACTCTCCAGGGCAAAGTCGCCCTCGTCACCGGCGGGTCGCGGGGGATTGGCTTCGCCATCGCTCGTGCGCTCGTTGCCGACGACGTGCAGGTGGCGATCGCAGGTCGCACGAGCTCCGCGCTTTCGGCCGCGCGGCAGAAGCTGGAGCGCGCCGAGCCTGGTGGACGCAGTCGGGTCGAGACGGTGACGGCCGACGTGCGCCGCTACGCCGAAGCCGAGCGCGCCGTGGCGGCGGCGGTCGCGCGCTTCGGGGGCCTCGATATCCTGATTAACAATGCCGGCGTCGGCGTGTTCGCCGAGGTGGCCGAGATGACGCCCGAGCAGTGGGCCGAGATCATCGACACCAATCTCACCGGCGTGTACAACACCACTCACGCGGCGATCCCCTATCTTCGTCGCCGCGGGGGCGGGTTCATCATCAACATCAGCAGCCTGTCGGGCAAGAACCCCTTCGCCGGAGGCGCCGCGTATTGCGCATCGAAGGCCGGGCTCAACGCCTTCAGCGAGGCGCTGATGCAGGAGCTGCGCTACGACGACATCCGGGTCAGCTACGTCATGCCCGGCTCGGTCGCCACCGAATTTGCGGACGGTGACGCGGCCAAAGGCGCCGATTGGAAGATCGCGCCGGCCGAGGTTGCCGACGTGGTCCGCAACCTGCTTTGCCACGATCCGCGCAGCCTCCCGAGCCGGGTCGAGCTGCGGCCGACCAAACCCAAGAAGTAGTGTCCGGCTTCAGCCGGACGGTAAAAATCATGTCTGTCTTCGACAAACACCGCGACACGCTCGAGCAGCACGAGACGATGATGGGAAGCTCGCGCGGGCGGCTGGCGGTCGCGCTCGACCTCATCACCGATTCGCTCGCGCTCGTCGGCCAGCACGGGGTGTATTGCCGGAGCGAGCGATTCGCCGGCAGGCCCCGGATGGATATCGCGCTCATCCTCGAGCGGCTCGATGACGCGAAAGAGCTCGTGCAGAGCGCGATGGAAGAGCTGCGTCCGCGTACGTAGTGTCCGGCTTCAGCCGGACCGTCGTCCATGCTTGAAACCCTCGGCCAGTACAAGATCCTCGATCGGGTCGGCGCCGGCCGGATGGGCGAGCTCTATCGCGCCCGCGACACCCGTCTTGGGCGCACGGTCGCGATCAGAGTGCTCGCCGCCGATCTCGTCTCCGATCCGGAGCGGCGCGAACGGATTCTTGGCTGCGCCCGCGCGGCCGCCGCGCTGTCGCATCCCAACATCGCCGCGCTTTACGAAATCGGCGAAGACGCCGGGCGCCTGTTCCTGGTGCACGAGTTTACTGCCGGCGAGCCGCTTCGAAGAATCATCGGCGGCCAGCCGCTCAATCCCCGCCGCGCGATCGACCTGGGCTCTCAGATTGCCGACGCGCTCGCCGATGCCCATGCCGAGGATCTTGCGTGCGGCGCCCTCACGGCCGGAAACATCGTCGTGACGCCGAAGGGGCACGCGAAGGTCCTCGACTTCGGTCTGGCCGGCGCGACCACCGGCGCCTCCGGCGAGCAGGCGGGCGGCGAGCCCGGTGACCATCGCCACGACATCGTCTCGCTTGGCGCTCTCTTGTTCGAGATGCTGACGGGCAAGCCCTTTTCGGGCACCGCCCACGGAGTGGTGCCCGATGAGCTCGGCCCGATCGTGATGAAGGCACTCGGCATCGGCGGCGACGGCCGCTACGAGTCGGCGGCCACGCTTGCCGCCGAACTCCGGGCCGTGGCAGCCGTGCTCGACGTGCGTGCGGCCGCGGCCGCGCCGGCGGCCGTCGCCGCGGTTGTCAGACACGCGCCCGGGTCGTCGTTTGGATGGATTTGGCTTGCGCTTCTCGCCGGCGCGATCGTCGCCGCGGTGTGGTACTTGCGATCGTAGGTCCGGCTCAAGCCGGACACTACAGCCTGATGTTGTCCGCCTTCAGGCGGACCTTCCGGGTCCGGCTCAAGCCGGACACTACGAGCGTTATGTGTGTCCGCCTGATGTAGTGTCCGCCTTCAGGCGGACCCGTGAGTGCGTTAACGCTGTCGGGAGAGAATTTCTCCGAGCTGCGTGGTAAACGCCGAGCGTGCGAGCACCTCGTCCATCCCCGCCTGCCTGGCCGCAGCGATGAGATCGGTCTGCACGTGCGAGACGAAGCCGACCGTGGGCATGGAGGCGAGTGCCGCGTCCTGCTTCATCGCCGCCAGCGTTCCCAGCGGGTCGGTTCGCTGGCAGTTGAGATCGAAGATGACGAGGGTGGGCGGGCGCTCGCGCATCTTCTCGAGCGCGGCCGCAGACGAACGGGCGAACTCCACCGTTGTCCCGACCGCGGCCGCAGCGGTGCGGATCTTCGAGCTGAACATGAGATCGTCGAGGACGGCGAGAATCATGACCAGCTATCATAGGCGGTCATGCTCATCGAATCCCAGGCCGTTCCTCCGTTCATGAAAAACGGCTTCATTCTCGCCTGCGAAGAGACGCGCGAAGCCGTGTACATCGATCCTGGAGACGAGGTCCAGAGCCTGCTGTCGTACGCCGAACGGAACGGGTTGGCCATCCGCCACATCCTGCTGACGCATGCGCACATCGACCATGTCACCGGAGTCGGCGCCGCCAGGCGCGCTCTTGGCGTCCCGGTCTATCTGCATCGCGACGACCTGTTCATCTACGAACGCGCGCCCGAGACAGGCGCGTTGTTCGGCGTACACGTCGAGCCGCCGCCGCCCATCGACGTGTACTACACCCCGAGTCAGGTGATTGCGTTCGGCACGTACGAGGTGCGGCCCTACCACACGCCGGGACATTGTCCGGGCGGCGTCTGCCTCCAGGTCGGGAAGCGCGGCGAGAACGGTCAGGATCTGTTCGTGGGCGACACGCTGTTTGCCGGTTCAATCGGCCGCACGGATCTTCCCGGCGGCGATTACGAGACGCTCATGGCTTCCATCCACAACGTCCTGTTTGCGTTTGGTGACGCCGCGGTCGTCCATCCAGGTCATGGGCCCGACACGACCATCGGCCGCGAGCGCCGCACGAACCCGTTTCTTAGTCCGTTTTCTTAGTCCGTGAATTGCTGATTGCTAATTGCTGATTGGCGCCACGCTGCAATCCCAATCAGCAATCCGCAATTCAATCCTCAATCCTCAATCAACAATCATCAATTCTCGGATCGTTCGACGGTGAGCTCGACGCGTCCGAGCCGGAGTCGATCGCCGCTCGTCAGCTCGGCGCGGGTCACGCGCTTGTCGTTGACGAACGTGCCGTTGGTGCTCTTGAGATCTTCCACTTCCAGTTTGTCGTCGCCGGCCGTCAACCGGCAGTGCAGGCGCGACACGAGCGCCCGATTGACGATGAAATCGGCACGGGGGGCGCGGCCGAGGGTCTTGACGGCGCCGGGCCGCAGGCGGAACGTGAGCGAGCCGTCATCCGCCTCGATGAGAAGCCACTGGTCGCGTCGCCCCGACGCGTTCATTGGATGGCGAGCGTGGTCCGCAGCCAGCTGACGATGGCGCTGACGACGGCCGGGCTGACGTGCCGGTCCCTCAGCGCGCCGTACTCCTCGATCTCACCGGTCGTCGCCGGTACGAGCAGATGGTTGACGCCGGGCACTCTAATGGCCTGGACCGCCGCCTTGTTCTTGCGCGCTCGCGCCAGCGCCTCGAGGCGGTCGGCGTTGGCCGGGGCCACCTGCGTATCGAGCTCGCCCTGCACGATGAGGATCGGCTGCGGCACCTTCGGCACGACCTTCGCGGGATCGTGCGCGAGGACGCTCTGGAACTCCGGGTCGATCGGGCGCCTCGCCTCGGGTGGAAGCTCGTCCCATCCCTTGTCGGTGACGACGGCCTGATTGATTCGCTTCTGCAAGTCGATCTTTGCCTGTCTTTCAGCGTCCGAAAAGCTCGAGCGGCTGAGGAAGTGCTGCTGCTGCTCGAGAACGAGATCGGCGCCGGTGCCGCCGGCGGTCGCGACCAGTCCGACGGCGGCGATCCGCTTGTCTTTCGCCGCCGCCAGCATCGCGACGGCGCCGCCCTCGCGGTGCCCGATGACCGAGATGCGTTTCGGGTCGACGTCCTTCCGATCGGCGAGCAGCTTGACGGCCGAGCGCAGGTCGTCGGTCGAGTCGTCCAGATCCGCAGACTCCAGGCGGCCGCCGCTCTGACCGACGCCCCGCTTGTCGTACCGCAAGGTGATGAAGCCGGCATCGGCCAGCAGGCTGGCGAGCTCGCCCACGACCGGGATCGGGACGCCGACCACCGCGCCGTCTCGGTCGATGGGCCCGCTCCCGCCCACGAGCACGACGGCCGGCAGCCGCCCGGCCGTCGGGCCGGCAGGCCTCGACAAGGTGCCCGCGAGCGAGAACCCGAGGCTCGGAATCTTGACCGACTCGTCGTTTGGCCGCCAGACCGTCACCTGCCGCGAGGCGGCCGACGCGATGTCCTCGCGGACGACGTCGAGCTCCTGGACCGGAATACTGAGTCGCAAGAGGCGCCCGGCCTGGTCGGCCCAGAGGTCGGCCTCGATCGTCATGCCGCCCTCGGGCGTCAGCTTCAGGTGCGTACGCTTGGTTTCGATGAGCTCGGTCGCCGTCTGAATACGCTCGGTGGTCGAGCTGCCAACCTCGATGGCGATGGAGACCTGCAGCCCGGCCGCCCGCATGGTGGTGCCCGCACCGAGGGTCCGCAGCCTGGCGGCCAGGGCTTCATAGGGCGCGAAGAACGGATTTGGAAGAAAGATCTCCGCGCCGGGGATCGCGATGGTGATGGTCGACTGGCCCTGAATCGTGATGTCGGTCGTGACGGTGCTGCCATTGACGGTCGCGTGCACGGTCTGGCCCTCGCCGCGAACCGTCGCGTCGAGCGTCAGCTCGAGGGGCTTCCACTCCCGGTCGTACCGCATCTCAAGACGTCGTGACACGATGTCGAGCGGCGCGTTGAGGCGGCCCGAGCTCGCGATCGTCCAGCCCTCGGCGGTCCGGGCCACCGCGATCTCTTCGTTGCCGACGGGCGTGGAGCGAACGTAGATCGTGAAGCTTGACGGCCCCGACGCGGCGCTCGCGGGTGTTCCGCCCCGGGACTGGGCGGCGGCGGGCAGCGCCAGGGCCGAAACGAGGGCCGCAGCCGCGGCGTGGGTAGAAATAGAATGATACAAGCGCATAAAGGTAAAACTGAAAACTTAGAACTTAAAAGTAGACCCCCGCCCCTCGCCAGGTCCTTTTGACTTTTAAGTTTTCACTTTTCACTTCCAACATGATACCAGCGGTCGTGAGCGACGCCTATGCGGCGGCCCGCCATCGAGCGGCTTTCATCGACCGCTCCGGCCGCGGCCGCATGGTCGTCTCCGGCAAGGATCGGGCGAGCTACCTGCAGGGACTGCTGACCAACGACATCGCCGCGCTCAAGGCCGGCGAGGGATGCTACGCCGCGTACCTCACGCCACAAGGACGGATGCTCGCCGACCTTCTGGTGTACGAGCTTGGCGACGTGATCCTGCTGACCCTGAATGGAGACGTCAAGGACACGGTGCTGGCCAGGCTCGACCAGTTCATCTTTGCCGAGGACGTCCAACTCGGCGACGTGACCGGCTCGTTCGCCCAGGTGGCGGTTGTCGGTCCCCGCTCGGCGGCAGCTGTAGCGAGCGCGATCGACGGCGTCTCCCCCGACGTCTTGTCCGCGCTCGGCGAGCACGGGAATCTCCGTGCGCTCTTCGGCGGGCAGCCGGCGATTGTCGCGCGCGTCACCGACACGGGCGAGCCCGGCTTCGATGTCTTTCTCGATCGATCGCAGGTCGAGGCGTTCACGTCGAGGCTTGGCGGCGCCGGCGTCGCGGCGCTCGACTTTGTGACGGCGGACGCCATCCGTATCGAAGCGGGCGTCCCCTTGTTTCATCGCGACATGGACGAGGACACGATCCCGCTCGAGGCGGGGATCGAATCGCGCGCGATCAGCCTGACGAAGGGGTGTTACGTCGGGCAGGAGGTCATTATCCGCGTGCTGCACCGCGGACACGGTCGCGTGGCGCGCAAGCTTGTGGGTCTGACCCTCGACGGCGATCAGGCACCACCAAGCGGCGCGGTCGTCCGGTCTGGCGACCGGGAGATTGGCCACGTGACGAGCAGCACCCTCTCGCCAGCGCTCGGCCGGCCCATCGCGCTTGCGTACGTCCATCGGGACTTCGTGGAGCCCGGCACCGCAGTTGTCGTTGATGGCGCGTCGGCTCTGGTGACGAAGCTGCCGTTTGTCTAGCTCTCTGCGCGCTCCGTGGTGAGCAGCCGGATCAACTCGGCATCGGCTGGAGGAAAGGGCAGGGCGGCGAGTTCTTCGCGAGGCACCCAACGCATCTCCTGACCCAGCCGTGAAGTGGGGTTGCCGTCGATTTCGCCGCGGAGAAAGTGCAGCTCGACGCGACACTCCGGGTAGCTGTAGGTCGTCGCGAACACTTCGTTGGCAACGGCGATCCCGATACCAAGCTCCTCATGGATCTCGCGGACGAGGCAGGCCGCGTGGGTCTCGCCGGCCTCGCACTTGCCGCCTGGAAACTCCCAGTAGCCTTCGAGGTGGGCGCCCCGCACGCGTCTGGTCACAAGAAAGCGCCCGTTCCGCTCGATGACAGCCGCCGCGACCACGATGGTTGGGACGATCATTGCATCGATGCGAGATGCCGGCAGCTCTTCGACATCGGGCAGACGGGACATTTCGGGTTGCGCGCGACGCACACCGTGGCGCCCAAATCCATCAGCGCCTGATTGAAGTCGAACACGTGGCGCGAAGGCAAGAGCGTCTCGGACAGACGCCACAGATGCCGCTTCATGGCGTGACGCGTCGCGTCGCCCCGACCGATGAAGACGCGGAACAGCACGCGCGCGACGTTGGTGTCGAGGATCGCCGCGCGCTCGCGAAACGCGAAGCTGCGGATGGCGCCGGCCGTGTACGCGCCGATGCCTTTGAAGGACAGCAGCGTCTCTTGGTCGGACGGCAGCCGGCCGCCGTACCGCGCGACCGCCTCCCGCGCGATCGTCTGGAGGCGGCGCGGCCGGATGTTGTACCCGAGCGGATACCACGTGTCGGCGACTTCGTGCTCGGGCGCCACGGCCAGCGCCTCGAACGAGGGGTACTTGGCCAGCCATTCCCCGTACTTCGGCAGCACCCGGTCGACCTGGGTCTGCTGCAGCATGATCTCGGAGACAAGAATATGGTACGGGTCGTCGGTCCGGCGCCATGGCAGATCGCGTCCGTGACGGCCGTACCACGCGAGCAGCCGCGCGCGGAACCGTCGTCTCTCGAGAGGGGCCGGCAAGGCGAGCGCGGGGTCGCGCCGCTTCGTTCTTGGCGTGCGCACCGGTGGCCCTTTGGGTTTTCTCGGTTTCCGCTTGAGGGTCATCTCGTATACTTCAGGCTGCACGAACGTGAAAATCTACACGCGCACCGGCGATACCGGCGACACGTCGCTCTTCGATGGCACGCGCGTCAGGAAGGACGACGCGCGGGTCGATGCGTATGGCGAAATCGACGAGCTCAACGCGTGGGTCGGCTTCGCACGGGCGTTAACGGTCGATGGCGCGTCCACGCCGCTCCCGCGGCTTGACGACGCGCTCGCGCAGATTCAGCGCGATCTGTTCGCGCTCGGCGCCGATCTCGCCGATCCGGCCGACAAGATCGCGCGCCGCGTCGCCAAGGCGATGCTCGGCGACGCCGACGTCGAGCGGCTCGAGCAGCTCATCGATCGACTCGAGACCGATCTGCCGCCCCTCCGCCGGTTCATTCTGGCGGGCGGCACGCCCGCCGGCGCCGCGCTGCACGTGGCGCGGACCGTCTGCCGCAGGGCCGAGCGACGGATGGTATCACTCGCGCCGCCGGTCGAGGCCGTGCTGCTGCGATACGTCAACCGGCTGTCCGACCTGCTCTTCGTGATGGCGCGCACCGTCAACCATCGCGCCGGCGCTCATGAGGCTGAGTGGTAGGCTCCGGGCGAGCCTGCGGGTCCAGGGCGATCGCCGACCTCACGTCCGGCCGATCAGACCGAGCCCGCCGAGGCTGCCGCTCTCGAAGAGGTGGGCCACGGTGAAGAAAAACCGCTCGAGCCGGCCGTACGTCGCTTGTCCATGCACACGGACGTGACGGTCGCGGGCGTCGCGCCAGGCGCGGGCGCGGGCGACCGCAAACGCCTGCCAATCGCTCGTCATGTCGGTCGCGGCGACATCGACGAAGCCGGCATCCCGTAAATCGCGCACGTACTCGTCGGCGCTCGTCAGGGTCACGCCGAAGATGGTCCGCGTCACGTCCGGCAGGTCGGATGCGGTAAACGGCGCGCGCTCGGACAAGTCCTCGATGTAAATGCGCCCGCCGGGTCGTAGCGTCCGTGCCAGGCGCGCGAGCACGCGCGGCCGTTCGGGCATGTGGTGAATGGCCAGCCAACTGACGACGGCATCGAAGGCCGTCTCGGGGAGCGGATAGGTCAGGGCGTCTCCGCGCAGGTGCGTGACGCGGTCGCCGAGCCCGCAGCGGGCCGTGAGCCGGGCAGAAATCGCGTGCAGACGGTCTTGCAGCTCGAGCGCTGTCACCCGACACCCCACCGTGTGGGCGAGGTAGCGCGCCGGGCCGCCGACGCCCGAGCCGATCTCGAGCACGCGGCTCACCGTGTCGAGCCCCAGCAGCCGGATCGCGCGTTCTACGGCGTCGGTGCCCTGGTAGTGGATCTGGTCGAAGGGAAACAGCTCCGCGGGCTCGAGCGGGCCGTCCTCGTCGCGACCGAGCTCACGAATCTCGTTGTCGATCCGCTCGATGTCGACATAGAGCGGCATTGCTTCGATGGACATACAGAAATCCCCCGCTTGCGCGTCAAAATTCCGCCACAAGAGTGTCGTCGCCATCGGGGCTATCGTCAATCCAACGAAATGGTGCTCCCACCAAATACATGGATCAGCTTGTGCCAGTCGCAGGCAGCAGTCAGCAGTCGGCCGCCGGAATCCCGACACTACAGTCGCAAACAGATGTGAAAAATCGCGCTGGATCGCAGAAAAGCCTGGACGCGCGGCGCTCGAACACTATATCTTGTCGCAATCTTGTCGCAACTTGAAACAGCCGGGATAAGTAAGAACCAGCGACCATTCGTGGAGGGTCAGATGAACCGCATCGCCAGGAGTCTCGTGGTTGGCGTCGTCCTGTTACTTGCGTCGAGCGGCCCGCTGTGGGCACAAGCGGGTTCGACCGCCCAAATCAGCGGCATCGTCAGGGACTCAAGTGGTGGCGTCCTGCCCGGTGCTGACGTCACTGCCACCCAAACTGCAACGGGCATAGTGCGCAGCGCCGTGACCAATGAGGCCGGCGTCTACACGCTGCCGAACCTGCCGACCGGTCCGTACCGCCTCGAAGTGTCGCTCTCGGGCTTCCAGGCGTACGCTCGGACGGGTTTAGAGCTGCAGGTCAATGACAATCCGGTCATCAACGTGACGCTTCCCTTGGGCGAGATCACCGAGACGATCACCGTCGAGGCGCGCACGCCGATTGTCGAGACCCGCACGCCGGGCGTCAGCGAGGTGATCGAGAGCCAGCGGATTGTCGATCTGCCGCTCAACGGTCGCAACCCGACCGATCTCATCGCGATCATCCCCACGGCGGTCCAGCAGGGCTCCTCGTCGAGCCGGAGCTTTCAGGGCACGATGGGCGGCCAAGCTTTCTCGGTGGGCGGCGGGCAGGGCTCCTCGGTGGCCTACGTGCTCGACGGCGCGATGCACAACAATCCGTACGACAACCTGAACCTGCCGTTCCCGTTCCCCGACGCCCTGCAGGAATTCCGCGCGTCGACGAGCACGCTGACCGCCCAGAACGGCATGCACTCGGGAGCCGCGGTGAACGCCAACACGAAGGCGGGCACCAACCGGTGGCACGGGAACCTTTTCGAGTTCTTCCGCAACCACGCCTTCAACGCCACCAATCCGTTTGCGGCCAGAAACCCGGACGGCACGCGCAAGGACGATGGCCTGAACCGGAACCAGTACGGCGGCACCTTCGGCGGACCCATCCAGACCGACAGGATGTTTTTCTTCGTCGGCTACCAGGGCACCAACACCCGCCAGACCTCGTCCGACAATCTCGCCTTCGTCCCCACGGCGCAAATGCTGGCCGGCGACTTCACCGCGTTTGCCTCGGCGGCCTGCAACTCCGGCACCGCGATCGCGCTGAGGCCGCCCTTCGTCGGCAACGTGACGAATCCTGCCAATTTCAACCCGATCGCGCTTGCGATCGCGAGCCGCCTGCCGACGTCCACCGATCCGTGCGGCGCGATCCGCTACGAACGGCCTGTGAAGCAGGACGAGACGCAGTGGGTCGGCCGGGTGGATTATCAGTGGAGCGACCGGCAATTGCTCTTCGCCCGCTACATCGCCACCACTCAGAAGGCCGAGCCGCCCTTCACCACGTCGGGCAACCTCCTGACGACGACCCAAGGCGGCCGCGACAATCTTGGGCAATCGCTGACCTTCGGCAGCAACTTGATCGTGAGCAGCCAGACGGTCAACTCGTTCCGGGTTGCGGCCAACCGGACCGCCATCCACCGGACGCATAAAGGATTTTTTTCGGCGCCGAGCCTCGGGGTCAACACCTTCAGCTACCTCCCCGACTACATGCTGATGAGCGTGCAGGGCGGCTTCAACATCGGCGGCGGAACGGAAAACCAGTCCGTCTTCGACACCAATGCCTTCCAGGTGACCGACGATCTCACGGTCGTTCGCGGCACGCATGAGATCGCGTTCGGCGGGAGCATCGGGTTCTGGACGTCGTACTCGTCGGCGCACGTGCGCTCGCCGGGCGTCTTCAGCTTCGCCCGCGCTGCGACCTTGGGCACCAACTCGGGCATGGGGGACTTTCTGACCGGACAGCTGAACAGCTTCACCCAGACGGCGCCGAACTTTTTGGATATGAGCCAGCGCTACGTCGGGCTCTACGCGCAGGACACGTGGAGAGCGTCGCCCAAGGTCACCCTCACGTACGGCGTGCGGTGGGAACCGTTCCTGCCGCAGACGCTACGCAACGACGCCATCTACAACTTCGACGTCAACAAATTTCTCACCAACCAAATCAGCACCGTATTCGTGAACGCGCCGGCCGGGTTCACGTATCCGGGCGACCCCGGGTTCCAGGGCAAGACGGGCATGAGCCGCAAGTGGACGACCTTCGCGCCGCGCGTCGGCCTCGCCTGGGATCCGAGGGGCGACGGCCGCACCTCGATTCGCTCCTCCTACGGGATGGCCTACGACTTTGTGAACGGCCAGTTCCACATCAACACCGCGATCGCGCCGCCGTGGGGCTCGCAGACCGTGATCAATAGGCCACCCGGCGGGCTCAACGACCCGTACGCCGGCCAGCCGGGGGGGAATCCCTTTCCCAAGACGTTCGATCAGAACGCGCAATTCGTGCGGGCCGGCTCGTTTCTCGTCATAGACCCGGATCTGACGCCTCCGCGCATGCACTCGTGGAACGTCGTCTTTCAGCAGCAGATCGGCGCGGACTGGGGCGCCTCGGGCACCTACCTTGGCAGCTACAGTGAACATCTGTGGAACCCGAACGCGATCAATCCGGCCGTCTTTGGTGGACAGTGCTCGACCAATGGCGCGGCGCCCGTCAACTGTGAGTCGACCACCGGGAATACGAACAATCGCCGTACGCTTACGGTGCAGAACCCGGCGCAAGGCCAGTTCATCGGCGGCATGGACATATTCACCGACGTCGCCACGCAGACCTATCACGCGATGGTGTTGTCGCTCCAGCGGCGCGCCGGCCGAGGCATCAGCGCCAGCACCAACTACACGTTGTCGAGTTGCGAGGGGCTGCCGACCCAGGTGGGCGGCACGCCCAATGTGGCCAGCGGCTACACCAACCCGGCCGATCCGGACCTCGATTACGGCAATTGCAACTCTCTTCGCCGGCACAGTTTCAACCTGTCGGCGAGCGCGCAGACGGCACAGTTCTCGAGGCCGGCGCTTCGGATGGCGCTGTCCGACTGGCGCCTGTCGGGCATCCTTCGCTCCGCGAGCGGCAGCCGTTTCAGCGTCACCTCGGGCCTCGATCGGGCGTTCAACGGCCAAAACGGCCAGCGGGCCTCCTCGGTCGCCGGACAGGATCCATACGGGGACCGCTCGTCGACCTCCAATTACCTCAATCCGGCGGCGTTCGCGCAGCCGGCCTCCGGGACGTTCGGCGATACGAAGCGCAACGCCTACGAGGGGCCCGGCAGGACCACTGTCGACCTGTCGCTCGTCCGGCTCTTCTCGGTTTTCGGCACGCGGCGCATGGAGGTCCGCGCCGAGGCGTTCAACGTGATGAACACGTTCGTCAGGAATAATCCCGGGAGTAACCTCAACCAAACCGCCACGTTCGGCCGAATCACGGGGGCGGGCGATCCCCGGATCATGCAGTTTGCGGTGAAGTTCGAATTCTGAGGATCGAACGATTCGTGCGAGCGGTATACTGGGGCGCCACCAAACGGAGAGGTCACATGCGCAACATCGATCGGCTCGCACGAATCGCCCTGTTGTCACTGCTGGCAACCGCGCTCGCCAGCACGCCGGCGTTCGCCCAGATCGACTTTTCCGGCGAGTGGGCCCCCCGCTTTCACGAAGATCAACTCGAACGCGTCCCGGGTCCGGAACTCGGCGACTACCTCGGCATCCCGATCAACGCCGCGACCAGGCTGCGCGCCGACTCGTGGCAGGCTTCGCTGCAGACGCTCCCCGAGTGGCAGTGCCGCCCGCACCAGGCGGACTACATCTGGCGCGGCCCGTCACAGCTCTCGATTAGGAAAGAAGAGAACCCGCTCACGCGCGAGACGACCGCCTTTCACGCCGAGTGGTTGCGCTCGATCGACAACCCCATCTACATGGACGGACGTCCGCACCCCGATCCGGACGCGCTGCACTCGTGGGGCGGCTTCGCCACCGGCAAGTGGGAAGGCGACATGCTGACGATTACGGTGACGCACCTCAAGGAGGGCTACCTCCGGCGCAACGGCCTGCCGCGCAGCTCGCTCGCCACCGTCACCGAGCACTGGATTCGCCACGGCGATGTCCTGACGGTCGCCGTCATCATGAACGATCCGGTGTACTTGACCGAGCCGTTCATTCGCACGACCGACTACGAACTGAACCTGCGCCAGAACGTGCCGCCCTATCCGTGCGAGATGGTGACGGAAGTCGATCGGCCGAGGGGTCTGATTCCACACTACCTGCCCGGCACCAACGCCGATCTCAAGGAGTTCGCCGACCGTTGGGGCGTTCCGTTCGAGGCCACGCGCGGCGGTGCGGAAACGATGTATCCCGACTATCGGAAGAAGCTGAAGCAGTTGCTGGGTCCGTTGCCGGCGGCCAAGCCGCCGGCGGCCCAGACCGGAGCCGGCCAATGAGAGCCATCTGGCCAGTCGCGTTGGGCGCCACCGTGCTTGCCGCGGCGTCGTTGCCGCGTGCGGCGCAGGCGCCCGTACAGACGGCGGCTCAGACGCTTCCGTCCGCGCAGGCCCGGATGGTGGGAGCGATCAAGATTCTCAACATACGGAACAGTGTGTACCTGCTGCAGGGCGCGGGCGGCAACATCACCGTCCTGGCGTTTCCCGAAGGCGTGACGATCATCGATAGCGGGGCCTCGGCGATGGCCGACCAGGTGCTCGCCGCGATCAGGACGATTTCGACCCAGCCGATCAGGTACATCATCAACACCAGCGTCGATCCGGATCACGCCGGCGGCAACGAGAAACTGGCGGGCGTCGGCCGGCAGATTACGGGGGGCAACTTCACCGCGCCCGATCAGGCCGAGGTCATCGCCCACGAGCAGGTGCTCAACCGGATGCTCGCGCCCTCGGTGCAGCCCCCGACACCGTCGCTCGCCGTGCCGGCGACCACCTACTACACGCCGACGCTGAAGCTGAGCACGCTCTATCACGGCGACGCCGTGCAACTGGTTCACGTGCGCGCGGCCCATACCGATGGCGACACGATGGTGTGGCTCCGGCATAACGACATCATCGCGACGGGCGACATCTTCCAGACGACGAACTATCCGGTCATCGACCTCGAGCGGGGCGGAGGCATCAACGGCGTCATCGAAGGACTCAATCAGGTGATCGACATCGCGTTTCCCGAGTTCCGCCTGGAAAACGGCACGCTCATCGTCCCCGGCCACGGGCGGCTGTGCGACATCGCCGACGTGGTCTACTATCGCGACATGGTGACCATCATTCGCGATCGCGTGGACGACATGGTCAAGAAGGGCGCCTCGCTCGATCAGGTCAAGGCCGCCAAGCTCACGAGGGATTACGATCCGTACTACACGCAGAACGCCGCGACGTACTCCCCCGAGATGTTCATCGAGTCGGTTTACAAGAGCCTGGCGCCCAAGCCGGCGCCGGCCAGACCGGCCGCACCCGCCCGAGGGGCGGCGCCGGCACCAAGGCGGTAGGGTAGAGATGTCACGTCACATCAATTTACTGGCGCCGGGGCCCCCCAGCTTCCTTCTCTTTGCGGCCGCGGCCATCGTGGCCGTCAGCATCACGGTGCCGGCCGCCGCGCAGCGCGGCGGCGGCCAGGCTGGCCCGCCTCCCACGGCGCGCGCGGCCGCGCCGGTCGACCTCACCGGCCGGTGGGTCTCGGTGGTGACGGAAGACTGGCGGTACCGCATGATGACGCCGGCGAGGGGCGATCATCCGGGCATCCCGCTCACCGCCGACGGCAACCGCATCGCCAACGCCTGGGACCCCGCCAAAGACGAAGCCGCCGGAGAGCAGTGCCGGGCGTACGGCGCGGCCGGTGTCATGCGTGCGCCGGGGCGTCTGCGCATCACATGGGAAAACGACAGCACGCTCAAAGTCGAGACTGAAGCCGGCACCCAGACGCGCCTCTTCCGTTTTGCCAGCCCTGCCGCGCAGATGCTGCTGGCGGGCGGAGCGGCCGACATCCCCTGCATCCCCGCCGAGGCGATGACGCCGTCGTGGCAGGGCGCGTCGGTTGCGGTTTGGGAGGGCGGGGGCCGCGGCGGGCGCGGCGCCGCAGGCGCCTCTCCCGCAAACCTCAACGCCGGAAACCTGAAGACGGTCACGACCCGCATGCGTCCCGGCTATCTGCTGAAGAACGGCGTGCCGTACAGCGCCAGCGCCGTGCTGACCGAGTACTTCCACCGCACGTTTGAGCCCAATGGCGACTCGTGGCTCATTCACATCGCCGTCGTTGAAGATCCCGTCTATCTCGCCGGCCGCTTCTTCAGGAGCACGCACTTCAAGCGATTGCCCGACGCCAACACGGCTTGGGAGCCCGAGCCATGTTCCGCACGGTAGACGTCGGGCGGCGATCAGATGGCGGATTGGGTAGAGACGTCCGCTCGCCGGTCGGAAGAACCGGGAAGGAGAAGGGCATGACAACTGCAGATCGCGGGTTCCTCAGAACGGCCGGTGGGACGATTGTCGTGTTGGCCAGCGTGATGACGCTGGCGGCGCAGGCACCGGTGCCGCTCAGAGGGCAGCGCGGGCAGGAACCCGGGCGAGGGCAACAAGGCCAGGCCCCGGCGCCGGTGCTCCCTTCCAGTCCCGTGACGGCTCCCGTCGCGACCATCTCGCCGGAAGTCCGCGGCCCGGGTGCGATGTTTCCGGCCCTGATGTCGCTTCCGGAGAGAGACGACCTCGCCCACTACAAGTACGAGGCCCGTGAGTATTTCGTCAGCGGCACCGCGAACGGACAACCGTACAAGACGCGAATCGTCGTGCGTAAACCGTCGAACGCCGGCCGATTCAGCGGCATCGTGCTGGCCGAATCGATGCACCCGAGCGGCAACGCCTGGATGTTTCACTTCACCCATACCTACACGATGGCCTCCGGTCACATCGGCCTGGAGATCCTCACGAGCACCCCCGCGCAGTTTGTCGAGTTCAACGAAGAACGCTACAAGGATCTGAGCACCCAACAGGGACAGGCCGGCGAGATCATCGCGCAGGTCGGCCAGTTGATTCGCTCGAATCAGCCGGGTAATCCGCTCTCGGGTCTCCCGCTCAGGAAGATGATCCTGGCGGGTACGTCGGCGTCCGCGGCGGTCGTCGTCAACTACCTGCCGGCCCACATGGTGTACCGGCGGCCGGACCTGGGGCCCATCTACGACGGCTTCCTCCCCACGAGCAACGGCAACGCGAGCATTCGCCAGGTCGACGTGCCGCTCATTCAGGTGCCGACGACGACCGAGGCGATGCGGGGCAACCTGCCGACGCGCCCCGACGGCGATGCTCCGGGCGACCAGTTCCGGGCGTACGAGTTTGCCGGCATGGCGCACCTCGACACGCGCAACGTCGAGGCGTTCCGGCCCAATCCCTGCAAGAACCCGATCAGCCTCTTCCCGCTCGACGCCTATATGGCCGTTGCGCTCCATCACCTGGTGCAGTGGGTGGACAAAGGCACGGTGCCGCCGCGAGCCGACCGCATGGTGCTCGATCGCGACACCGCCAACGACGGATCGTTGATTGCCCTCGACGAGTTCGGGAATCCCACGGGCGGGATCCGCAACCCGTACGTCGACGTTCCCGTGGCGAAGTACGGCGTCCCGAATGAAGGGGCCGTGCCGCCGACGCCCAATACCGTGCCCTGGGTGGCGCTGCGCGGCGAAGCCGGCATCAATCAACTGTGCGGGCTGACGGGGTATCAGATGAGGTTTGCCGGCGAGCAGTTGAAGAAACTCTACAAGAACAAGAAGGACTACGTGGCCAAGGTGCGGCAGCGCCTCGACGAGCTGACGCGTCAGGGCTGGTCTTTGCCCGTCTACAAGGATCGGATCCTCGCCGATGCCGCGCAGATCGATTTCTAAGTTCGAAGTTCTCTTGTCTCCTCGCTTTCCTGTCGCAAATCCACGCTCGTGAGTTCTTTGCACACCGAGACGGCCGCGCCAGCCCTGACGCCCATCCAATGGGTGATCTGCATCATCGCAGCGATTGGCTTCCTGTTCGACTCCTACGAACTGCTGATGCTGCCGCTGCTCGTCCGGCCGGCGCTGGCCGACCTGCTGGGCGTGGCGCCCAACAGCCTCGAGGTCAACCGATGGGTAGGCTATCTACAGTTCGTCCCTGCGATCCCGGCTGGCATCTTCGGGTTGCTCGGCGGCTATCTGACGGATCTTCTCGGCCGCCGGCGCGTGTTGGTGTGGAGCATCCTGTTGTACGCCGGTTCAGCGGTGGCGGCGGGCTTCTCGACGTCGGTCGGGTGGCTGCTCTTCTGGCGGTGCTGCACGTTTGTCGGCATCTGCGTGGAGTTTGTCGCGGCGGTCGCGTGGCTGTCGGAGATCTTCACCCAGCCCAAGCAGCGCGAGCGCATCCTGGGCTACACGCAGGCGTTCGGCTCGATTGGCGGCATCTCGGCCGCCGCGGGCTATTACCTGGTCGTGACGTATGGCGACGCGCTGCCGGCGATTCGAGGCGGGCACGAGGCGTGGCGCTACATGCTGATCTCGGGAGTCATTCCCGCTTTGCCGCTCATCGTCATCCGGCCGTTCCTGCCCGAATCGACGATGTGGCAGGAGAAGAAGCTGGCCGGCACGCTCAAGCGGCCGAGCTTTGCCGCCCTGTTCGCGCCAGCGTACCGCCGCACCACCCTGGTGACGACGGTGATGATGGCGCTTGCCTTCGCGATCGGCTTCGGGACGATTCAGCAGATGCCGCGCATCGTCCCGGGCCTGGCGGAGGTCCAGGTGCTGTCGCGCACCGCGCAAGAGCAGACGGTGAGCGGTGTGGGGACGTTCCAGGAGCTGGGCGGCCTCACCGGCCGATTGCTGCTCGCCTATCTGGCGGCGATCGTCGTCGGTCGGCGCCACCTGCTGTGGCTGTTCCAGATTCCCGGCCTGGTCGTGGTGCCCGTCGTGTTCCTGCTGACGCCGACCTTCGGGCTCGCGATGGCGCAGTGGGGCGTCTTCCTCGCCGGGCTGACGACGATTGGCCAGTTCAGCTTCTGGGGGAACTACCTGCCGCGGGTCTACCCGACGTACTTGCGCGGCACCGGCGAGAGCTTTGCGACCAATGTGGGCGGCCGGATGATCGGCACGACGGCGGCGCTGGTGACGACGTCGCTCGTGGCGTATATGCCGCCGGGCCCGGTCCCGGTGCGGCTTGCCTACGCCGCGGCTTTGGTGGGGACCACGGCGTGCGTGCTCGGCTTTCTCGTCAGCTTCTGGCTGCCGGAGCCCAAGCATGCGGAGCTCCCGGATTAGGCCCATATATCTACGTATAATTGGCGCCGCCGTTCGGCATTGAGAGAGCGAAATCTCGAATGAAGCGCAGTACCGACCGCATTCTGACCACCCACACGGGCAGCCTGATTCGTCCGCCCCGGCTGCTGGATTTCGCGCGCGCCCGGCAGGCTGGCCAGCCAATCGACCAGGAAGCGTTCGAACGCACGCTCAAGGACGAGGTCGCCGACGTCGTCACGCGGCAGGTCCGGGCCGGCATCGACGTCCCCAACGACGGCGAGTTCGGCAAGTCGACGAGCTGGTCGCTCTATGCGCTGAAGCGGCTCAGCGGCTTCGAGCTGCGCGAGGTCACCGGCGTCAACCCATTCGCGCGCGGCGCGGATCGGGTGCGCTTTCGAGAGTTCTACGACGACCTCGAAGGGCGTGGCGAGGGCACGGACTGGTCCAACGTCACCACGAAGAATGCCGTCTGCGTGGCGGCGATTCGGTACAACGGTTTGTTCGAGCTCAAGCGCGACATCGACAATCTCAAGGCGGCCACAACCGCGGCCGGCGTCAACGAGGCGTTCCTCCCCGTCGCTGCCCCGTCGAGCGCGATCCCGGACCGCACGAACGAGTACTACAAGAGTGACGACGATCTGGTGGTCGCACTCGCCGAGGCGCTGAGGACCGAGTATCGAGCGATCGTCGAGGCGGGATTCCTGCTGCAGGTGGACGATGCCCGTGCCGCGGTGACGTACGACCGGATGGTGCCGCCGGCGACCTTCGAGGACTACTATCGATGGCTGGCGCGCCACGTCGAGATCCTCAATCATGCGCTCGAAGGCCTTCCACAGGACCGCATTCGCTACCACGTCTGCTGGGGCAGCTGGCCCGGACCGCACACGACCGACGTGCCGCTCCGAAAGATTGTCGACCTGATCCTGAAGGTCAACGCCGGCGCGTACCTCATCGAGGCCGCCAATCCCCGGCACGAGCACGAATGGAAGGTGTGGCAGGAGGTCAGGCTGCCGCCGGGCAAGATCCTCGTGCCCGGGGTCGTGAGCCACGGGACGAACGTCGTCGAGCACCCTGACCTGGTCGCCGAGCGGCTCCTGCGGTTCGCCTCGGCGGTCGGGCGGGAGAATCTCATTGCCGGCACCGATTGCGGGTTCGCCCAGGAGGAGCTGAATCGGCGGGTCCATCCGTCGGTCATGTGGGCCAAACTGGAGGCGATGGCGGAAGGCGCGCGGATGGCGAGCCGGCAGCTCTGGGGACGCGCGGCCGCCGCCGTGTAGGCCGCCTTAGCTGCCCGGCTGCCCAAGGAGAGTCACAGGTGGCGTACATCTTCCACGACGATGAATTGCCGAAACTGGTCTCGGTCGTACCGGGCCGCGAGCGCACCTTCTTCGTCAACAAGGAACTGGCCAACATCGACGACATGTTGGCCGGCATCATGCGCTACGAGAAGGGAGCGTCCTCGCCGTTCCACCTGCACGAGAACTGCGAGCACTTCTACTTCATCATCGAAGGGCGGGGCACGGTGGAAACGCCGGAAGGCGTCCGCGACGTGTACCCGGGCATGATGGTCTTCATCCCGGCCGAAGCGAAGCACCGCCTGCGCGCGACCGAGTCGCCGCTGTTCTACTTCGAGTTCCAGGCGCCGAACCGCTTCAAGACGACGATCCTTGACGGCACGCCGGACGACCTCAAGTGGAACCGCGTCGACGGCCGCGTATGGATCCAGACGTGATGCCCCAGACGCTCTTCATCGACACGAACACGCTGCCCAGGGAGAAGTCGGCGCAGGGCGAGTTCACCCACGTGCTGAACGAGCAGCTGGCGGGCGCCAAGAACGTGGTCGGCACGCTTCGCTGGCTGAAGTCTGGTGAGTTGTTCAGAGCGGAGGCCGCCAACAAGCACCAGCTGCTCTACTTGATGGAAGGCAAGGGCAGCATCGACCTGGAGAACAAGAAGCACGAAGTGGAGAAGGGCATGGGCATCTACCTGGGCCCCTCCGAGAGTGCGCTCGTTCAGGCCGGCCCAGGCGCGAGCCTGAAGCTGTTCCACCTGGTGGTGCCGCAAGTCCCGAAGTAGCGTGGCTTTCATTGGCACGCAGCGTCCACTCCCCGGGGCAGCAGCCGCTGCCAGCCGGCACGGCCGCTGCGTGCCCGTGGAAGGGTACGCGCCCCGGGACCATCGAGGGGAATCGCGGCCACGGGCCGTTGGACCTCGCGTGCGCGCGCGTCAGACGGGAAACGCCGCCGCAGGCCCTCGCTCGCGCGCCGCCGCGGATTCGCCGAAGGCGAGGGACCTGGGCCCGATGCCGAACCGATTGGGGCTGTCGTGCAGATTACCCCAGGCGGCGTGCGCGTCGTGAGCGCACCGGCCGAAGGCGGCGTTTCCCACGCGAGCCGTCCCCGGCCCGTGGCTGCGATCCCCTCGATGGCCAGGAGGCCGCAGCCGTCGGCGCGCGTCACTCAAGTGAAAAATGCTGTAGCTAGCGAGCGTAGCAGGGCGTCGGATCCCAGCCCGAGGCGTCGGTCTGTTTCTTGAAGGTGTAGGTTCGCACGAACGGCTGCGCGAGGTACTCCGAGTCGTCGACCATGGCCGTCAGCGACAGGTACGGCTCGCCCTCGCCGCCGACGAGCACGTTGAAGTACTCCGTCAGCACCGCGTTTGCGCCGTAGGGCACGCCGTTCTTCCTGAGGTATCCCGGCAGCATGTTCGTGGTGACGGCGCGCAGCGTTCCGGCGCCGGCTCGAGCCGGTGCGGGCGCACCGCGGCGGCCTGCGCCGAGCACCTGCCAGTCGGCCGTCGCATAGCCCTGCCATGACGCTTCGCCGCGCGCGGCGGGCGTTGGCGGCGGGCCAAAGTGCAGCACGCGTGTTTGAGTGCCCGCGTCGGCCTCAATCTTCAGCGTGTTGTCATCCTGCCACGTGACGTGCAGGCGTCCGGGGCGTTGCATCACGCCGATGGCCCCGTAGGCGCGGCACGCCTGGCCCTGGGCTTCGTCTCGTGCCGGGTCCCACTGGTTGGCGGCGTCGCGGGCGCGCTGGTTGATCGGCAGATACGCGATATCGCCTCTCTGGGGGCTGACGCGAAAGCGCCACTCGTCGACGATGAGCGAGACCCAGTAGCCGGTCATGTCGAACGGCGCGCGGGCGCGCGCGGTAGCCGGCGCCTGCGGGGCGCCGCGCTGTCCCTGCTGGGCCGAGGTCGGCGCCAGCAGTGTGACGAGGACGGCCGCCACGATCGTGAGGAATCGGACCATTCGCACTACTCAACCTTCGAGGAGGCGATCTTCGGGTTCGTGAGGCCCTTGTAGATCGCCTCCACGAACATATCCGGCGTCCACGACGCGTCGGTGCCGAAGCGCGGATCCCAATCCTCGCTGGGTCTCGACGCCTTGATCTCGCCAATCGTCTTGCCTTTCTTGATCGACGCGTCGATTCGGTCGCGGACGATCGTCGTCATGTCGCGATAGTAGGTGAGATCGGCGACGTCGGCGAGGCGGCCGTGGCCCGGAATGATGAGGGTGCCGCCTTCGGAACGAAACTCCGCGACGGCCATGTCGAGCATGCGATTGAGCGCGGCCAGCACGCCGTTGATGCTGCCGCCTCGCGCGAGATCCATCGCCGGATAGCGCGTCATGTCGAAGATGTCGCCGGTGGCGATGACGTCGGCGCCGCGGAAATGCACCAGACTATCGCCGTCGGTGACCGCCGAGGGCACGTGAATGAGCTCGACGCCCTCGCCGTTGAAAAACGCGCTGAGCTTCATGAGCCTGCCGAAGTAGGTGTCGGTCGGGAGCGCCCGGACCGGCGCGCCGGCCCGCCCCATGCGGCTGAGGACGTTCTCGTGCGCGAGCACGGCGGCACCCTGAGCGACGTCGCCGAGCTGGCCGGTGACGTTGCCACCGGTGAACGTCCGGCCCGCCTCGGCCAGTCGAACGTTGCCGCCGACGTGATCCGGGAGCGCGCTGGTGTTCGCGATGTAGCGGATCGGCTTGGGAGGCGCGAACCGGTTGTACGGCTCGAGGTTGGTCGGCAGTCGCGTTTCGGCGCCCGATCGCGGCGGGGAAGGCGAGGCGATCTGCAGTTGTCTCTGCAGTTGCTGGATCGCCGCGACCACGCGATCGGCATGCTCGGCGAGGCCCGTGTCGACCAGAAACACGCCGTCCGGTCCGGCCGACACGGTGATGTTGCTGCCGGCGCCCGCGACGAGATAAATGTGGCCGCGGACCGGAATCACCTCCAGGCTTTCGGCACGATCCTGCTGCGCCACGAGCGTCGCGCGCACCGAGCCGGCCACCACCAGCAGAGCCGCACCAAGCACCAGCGTCCACGTTCGCATCGCGTTCTCCCTATCTTGTCGCGGAGGCATTCTTCTCTCTGATGATCTTTCTCGCCAGCTCCGGATACATCGTCGCCGCGCCGCCCTGGACCGCCTCCAACGGCAACTCGAAGCGCTTCGCGAAGTCTTCGAGGAACGGGTTCGCTCCGGGCAGATAGTGCGGCACGACACCGGAGGGCCGGTCCACTTCCTCGACGACGGTGCACGGATAGGCCGGGATCTGTTGATTGAGCGCGAGGCGGTACTCGGAGCTCCGGATCATCGGCTCGCTGAGATACACCGGATCGTAGGCGATGGTGACCCAGGTGAGATAGTCGCCGCGCCGGATCCAGTACTGCGTCAGCGTCGCACGGTCGCTCGACGGGACGCCGTTGCGCCGATAGTAGTCCTCTTTGAGGTGCGTGGTCGTGATCTTCAGGATGTCGCCGATGTACTCGGCGGTCGAAAAGCCGCCCCACGTGCGGGGCGCGAGGGCCGGCGGCCGCGGGCGGCCGTCCATGTAGTAAGGATTGTCGACGGAGCGCAGCCACTCGGCGTGCCACGCGACGATCTGGCGCGAGCTCGGATCGACCTCCTTCGAGATGCGCACCTGCGAGGGGCCGCGCGAGATGTACATCGCCCCGTGCGGCCGGCACTGCCACTGCGGCAGCGTGTACAACGAGGCGTTCCAGCTCTGCGCCCGCAGCGCGCCCGCGCGGCTCACCGGAATGCCGATGAACTCGCCGGTCAGCGGGTTGCCGGTGTTGTCTTCGTCCTGGACGGGCGTCCATTCGCCCGAGAAGTCCATCTGGGCCAGCGCCGGGGTGGCGGCGAGCACCGCGCCCAGCACCAGCACGGCAACGACACGTGGTCGCTTTGGGACCGACATCGCGTTTTCCTCTCTCCCCGGTGAAATGGCCGCGAGAACGCCCTACAATAGCGCAAAACTCGGCTCGCGAAAAGGCCTGCGCGGGATTGCCGCGCCGGGTGATTTCAGGGGATTATGATGCGCGAGGGCGCCCCCTTCTGACCGAGGGGCGTCGCGCGGCTGCACGCCGGCTCGGAACGCTATAGAGGAGAAACCGATGGGTACACGGGCGTTTGTGATCGTGGCAGCTGCACTGCTGGCGGTGCTACACGCGCAGGTGGGCGGGCCGGCAGGCGATGCCGGCAACTGGCCGACGTACAACAGCGATCTCGCCGGCACACGTTACTCCCCTCTGACACAGATCAACACGGGCAACGTCGCAAGGCTGGCGCCCGCCTGGTCCTATCCGCTCGGCCGTACGGCGACGACGCTCAGCCTGACGGGTGGCTCGGAGTTTACGCCGCTCGTGCTCGACGGCGTCCTCTACCTCACTGCGACCGGCAAGGTCGTCGCGCTTGACGCCGACTCGGGTCGTGAGATGTGGAGCTATGCGACGGCGGAAGTCACCCCGTCGCGGCGCGGGCTGGCGTACTGGCCCGGCGACGGCGGGCGGCCGCCGCGGATCTTTCTGACTGCCGGCCGAATCCTGATCGGACTGACGGCTGCGACCGGCGAGCCGGTCGCCGAGTTTGGCGCCGCCGGCCGCATCGACATGTCCGTTCCGTACGAGTCGGCGCCCACCGTCTACAACGATCTGCTGATTGTCGGCACCAACGGCGCGCCGGGCGGCATTCGCGCGTTCGATGCGCGCACCGGCGCCCGCGTCTGGCAGTTCCAGTCCGTGCCCCAGCCCGGCCAGCCGGGCAGCGAGACCTGGGGCGGGGAGAGCTGGAGGAATCGCGGAGGCGTGTACAGTTGGGCGTTCTCGCAGACGATCGATCGCGCGCGCGGGATCCTCTACGTCGTGTTCGAGGCCCCGGGGCCGAGCGACTACTGGGGCGCCGATCGGCCCGGCGACAATCTGTTTGCCAGCTCGGTCGTGGCGCTCGACGCCGCCACGGGCACGCGCAAGTGGCACTTTCAGGCCGTGCACCACGACCTGTGGGACTACGATCTGCCCTCGCCGCCGACGCTCGTTGACGTGACGATCGACGGGGCCACGGTGCCGATCCTCGCCTTTGCGGCCAAGACCGGCTACATGTACATCCTCAATCGCGTCACCGGAAGACCGGTGTTCGGGATCGACGAACGGCCCGTGCCCACAAGCAACGTGCCGGGCGAGCAGAGCGCCCCGACGCAGCCAATCCCGGTGAAGCCGCCGCCGATCGCGCGCGTGTCCTTCAAGCCCGAAGATATCGTGACGGCCGCCGACACGACCGAAGAGCACGCGAGGTTCTGCCGCGCTCTGTACGACCGGAGCGGAGGCCTCGCCAACGAGGGACCGTTCACGCCCTATCCGTATCGGGAGGCCAGCGGCCCGCCGCGCTCGATTGTCCTCTTCCCAGGCTCGATCGGCGGCGCCAACTGGGGCGGCGTCGCCGCCGACCCGACCCTGGGCTATGTGTTCGTCAACACGAACGACGAGGGCAGCATCGGGTGGGTCGAACGGAGTCCGGAAGGCAGCCGTGTGCCGTACCGGCGCAACAGTGTTGTCGGCCCGACGTCGCGTTTTCAGTGGGCGGAGGGCGATCTGCGCACGGGCAACATCATGGGAGGCGAGCGCGGCTGGCCGTGCCAGCGACCGCCGTGGGGCAATCTTGTGGCCGTCGACGCGCGGACCGGTGACGTTGCCTGGAAGGTCCCGCTCGGCGTGACCGACGAGCTCGCGGACGGCAAGAAGAACACCGGCCGCCTGAACATGGGCGGTCCCATCGTGACGGCTGGGGGACTGGTGTTCATCGGCGCCGCGAACGATCGGCGATTCCGCGCGTTCGATTCGAGGACCGGCCGGGAGCTGTGGGCGGCGCGGCTGGCGATGAGCGCGCACGCGGTGCCGATTGCGTATCAGGGCAGAAGCGGCCGGCAGTACGTCGCGATTGTCGCCGCGGGCGCCAGCGCGCTCGACGAGCCGGCACCGCTCGGCGCCGACGCGCTTGTCGTCTTCGCACTGCCCTGAGCGGGCCCGCGAGCCCGTCAGAATATGTGGCCAAAGTCCAGCGGCGACTCGACGAGTTGACGAGGCAGGGTAGTCGCTACGGGTCTACAATGATCAATCGTCGCCGATGCAGCGAAGGTCAGATTCTGAGCGCTGAGCGCGTCTTCTGAGGACTGGAGGAATCATATGGTGTCCGACCACTATCCCTACGATTCGGATCACGAACAGGCCGACGCCGGCAACACGTCGTTTTCGCGCCGCGATCTGCTGAGGCACGGCACCGCGGCCCTCATAGGCGGCGGCGCGGCCGTGCTCGGCGGCGCTCCCGCGTTCGCTCAGGCGGGCGCCCAGGCCGCCGCCCCGGCGAAGGGCGTCTTCGCCGACTGGCGTCCGGAAACGGCGGGCAGGAAGTTCCGCGCGCTCGTGCGCTATCGCACCAGCCTCGACGTGCAGACGCTGACGCTCAACGCGATCCACCCGCGACAGGTGGTGACCCGCGTGGAAGCGGCGCAGGCCTGCTACACGATGCTCAACGCCCTCAACCCCTCGATACCCGTGATGAACGCCGCCATCTTCGGGCATGGCGCGATCGGGATCGTCGAAGAGGTGGGCCCGCTCGTGAAGCGCGTCCAGAAGGGCGACCGCGTGCTCATCGTCGTCACCGGACAGTGCGGCGAGTGCTTCCAGTGCCTGCGCGGCAAGGCCGCGAACTGCCAGGCGGGCTTCAACCGGCCGGCCCTGCCCGCTGCGACGATGGCCGACGGCACGCCCGTGATCGGGAACCTCGGCGGATTCGCAGAACTGATCGTCTCCTGGGAAGAGATGACCATCCCGATCTTCTCGAAGCATCCGGCCGTGGAGCTGGCGAATCTGAGCTGCGTCTCCATGACCGGCCTCGGGATGACGATGGTGCGCGCGCCTATCGACGCTGGATCGAACGTCGTCATCTTCGGCGCGGGGCCGATTGGATTGTCTGCCGTTCAGGGTGCGCGCATCCAGGGCGCGTCGCAGATCATCGCGGTCGAGCCGATCAGGTATCGCCGCGATCTGGCGTTGAAGGTTGGTGCCCACGCCGCGCTGGATCCGAACGCGTTCCCCGACAGCGCGGCGCTCATCACCAGGCTGAGGGAGATGACGGCACCGCAGACCGATCGACCGTTTGCCGGCGGCAGGAACCCTGCCGCAGGGGGCCCCGATTTCGTCATCGAGGCGGTCGGAGGCGAGCGTTTTGTGCCGAGAGCCGAGCGCTACGCGCGCGAGCCGAACGGCATCGAGGTGCTGCAGTCGGTGTACACCTTGTGTCCGGGTGGCGGAACGATGAGAACGTGCGGCGTGGGGCACCCGATGGGTACGACGGTGACCTTCGGAGCGGGCGGCTGGTCCAACAGCAGCAAGAACCACGTGCCGGGGAATCTGGCGGGCGTCCAGATGAAGCGCGACCTCCCGCGGTGGACCCGCTTCTTCGAGACCGGGCAGTTCGACGGCAAATCGCTCGTCGGCGTGGCCGTGCCGCTCGACCGGTGGCGCGAGGCGCTCGAAGCTTCGGCCTACCGCTCGGCAATTACCGGCATCGTCACGTTCTCGTAAGGCACCAGACCGGCAGGGGCGACGCGTCGGTCGCCCCTGTTCCAGTCAACCAGCTTCCTCCAGCAATCAACGCGGAAGATGGCGTCTACAGCGTTTTTCACAACGTCGTAGTACGTAGTGTCCGGCTTTAGCCGGACCGGCGCGCGGTCCGCCTGAAGGTGGACACTACAGCGTTGTGAGAAGCGCATTAGATCCTCTTCCGGAAGTCAGGCGCAAGCATTGAGCTGTTTGCGGCCATCGCCCAGCTCGCGGAGGGAACGCGTCAGTACAGGCCGCGATAGCTTTTTGGCATGATGCTGCGATGTCACGGCGTATGATGCAGCTTCTAAGGGAGGGTTCGAATGCGCCGATCATTGACGATGATTGCTGTGCTGGTACTGTGCGCGCCGGCGATCGTATCGCTCCAGACCCAGCCCCCCGCAACGGGTCGGCCCAACGTCGTGCTGATCATGAGCGACGACATGGGCTACGGCGACCTGAGCAGCTTCGGGGCCACCGACATCAGGACGCCGAACATCGACAGCATCGGAAGAGACGGCATCAGGCTGACCGACTTTTACGCCACCGGCGTGCTGTGCAGCCCGACGCGCGCGGCGCTCATCAGCGGCCGCTACCCGCACCGCTACGCGATCGAGAACGCGCTGGGCGCCGAGGGGACCTTCGGGCTGAAGGTGACGGGCGCCTCCATGCCGCAGATCCTGAAGAACAACGGCTACGCGACGGCCCTCGTCGGAAAGTGGCACCTGGGCGGAACCGTGAGCGGAGAGGCGCCGGTGGGCGGCCCGCGGCGGCGCTCTGCTCGATGAACT
>MELA01000108.1 GCA_001767495.1 Acidobacteria bacterium RIFCSPLOWO2_12_FULL_65_11
AAAGAAGTACGGCGTCGGAACCTGATGACGAGGACCTCCGGCGGCGCGGATCAGTCGCTCAGCACCAGGAGGTGCGCCATGGCAGACACGGTTCGTCAGGTCGACTACTTTTACGTGCAGGTGCCGCACAAGGCCGGTGAAGGCGCGAAGGTGCTGCGCGCGCTCAAGGACGCTGGCGTGAACCTGCTCGCGTTCTCAGGATTCCCGGAGGGCCGGGGCGCGCAAATGGATTTCATCCCCTCCGACACGGCGGCGCTCAAGACCGCCGCCAAGGCGAACAAATGGAAGTTGGTCGGCCCGAAGCGAGGGTTCCTCATTCAGGGCGACGACCGCGTCGGCGCGATCGCGGATATTGTCGGCACACTGGCTGATGCGAAGATCAACGTGATCGCGATCGACGCCGTTTGCGCCGACGGCCGGTACGGCGCGCTCTGCTGGGTGGCGCCGCGCGACGTCAGGAAAGCCGCGCAAGTGTTTGGAGTGCAGTAGACACGTCGTTCTCTATGGCTCGCAGAGGCCGTGGGAGGATACCGCCGTGAGTGGGCTCGCGCGTGGCCGGCGTTCGTTCGAGGGATCTGTGGGGCGCAACCGGAGTTCGCGGTAGAATCGAGCCTCATCGATGAGGTCAGTGGGTATCGTTCGGGGAGCGGCGGTCTCTGTACTTCTCCTGACGTCCGGCGTCCCCGCCTCCACGCAGGTTGCGACGGAGCGTGGCGTCTCCTCGGCGTCTTCAGTAGGCGCCACCGTCATCGCCGGAGTCGAGCTTCCCTTTGCGTACGACGGTCCGCCTCCGCCGGCGCTCCCGGCCACGATGATTCGCGACGAACAGGGACGGACCACGGTCCGCGCCGTCCGGCTCACGGCGCCGCTCAAAATCGACGGGAACCTCGACGAAGCGCTGTACGAGACGGTCTTGCCGATCTCGGATTTCATCCAGGTTGAGCCGCGTCCGGGCGAGCCGGCCACCGAGAAAACCGAGGTCTGGATCGCGTTTGACGAGAACAACGTGTACGTCTCGGTGCGTGCCTGGGAGAGCCACCCCGAACGGATGGTGGTCAACGAGATGCGCCGCGACGGCAACAACATGTTCCAGAACGAACATATCGGGTTCGCTTTCGACACGTTCTACGACCGGCGCAACAGCTTGAACTTCTACTTCAATCCCATCGGCGGCCGCACCGACGGTCAGAATTCGAACGAAGGACAGTGGAATGCCGACTGGAATCCCATTTGGAACTTTGCGGTCCGCCGGAATGCGGAGGGCTGGACCGGTGAAGCTGCGGTGCCCTTCACGTCGCTTCGGTACCGTCCCGGTCGCGCGCAGATCTGGGGCGTGCAGTTCCGTCGCACGGATCGATGGAAGAATGAGCACTCGTTCCTGACGCGGCTGCCGAACGGCCTGGGCCAAAACGGCATCCAGCGGACCTCGAGAGGCGCGACGCTGGTCGGCATCGAGGCGCCGTCCGGATCGCGCACGATGGAAATCAAGCCGTTCGCCACCTCGAGCCTGCTGAGCGATCTCACGGCGACCCCGCAGGTGCAGAGCGATCTGGGCAAAGACGCCGGGCTCGACTTCAAGTACGGCATCACCAAGAACCTCACGACCGACTTCACGCTCAACACCGACTTCGCGCAGGTCGAGGCCGACGAACAGCAGGTGAATCTCACGCGCTTCAGCCTGTTCTTTCCCGAAAAGCGGGATTTTTTTATTGAGAATCAAGGCGTCTTTAACTTTGGTGGCGTGGCCGGCAACAGTGCCGGCGACACGCCGGTCCTCTTCTACAGCCGACGCATCGGGCTCGACCTGGGCCGGCCATCGCCCACCGCGTCACTGTCCCAGCATCAGGTGCCCATCGACGCGGGCGGCCGGCTGACGGGGCGCGTCGGCCGTGTGACCGTCGGCGTGCTCGACATGCAGACGCGCGGTGAGAGCGCGTTTGCCATCCCATCGTCAAACTTCGGCGTGCTGCGGCTCAAGCGCGACATCCTGCGGCGCAGCGCTGTCGGCGCCTTGTACACACGGCGGTCGATGAGGGCCGACGGAGCGGGATTGGCCGAAACGTACGGGCTGGACGGCACGTTTGCGTTCTACAGCAACCTGACCATCAACTCGTACTGGGCGAAGACCAAATCGCCGTTCGTCAGCGGCGACGATATGAGCTATCGCGGGCAGTTCAATTACAACGGCGACCGCTACGGCCTGCAGGCGGAGCGCCTCGTGGTGGGCGACAACTTCATTCCGGAGGCCGGGTTCGTCCGCCGCGACAACATCCAGAAGGACGCGGCGACCGTGCGCTTCAGCCCGCGGCCCAAGAACATCAGGAGCGTCAGGAAGTTCCGCTACGAGGGCTCGATCAACTACATCGAGAACGGCGGTGGACGGCTGGAGTCGCGGGAAGTGCGGGGCGAGTACGGGATCGACTTTCAGAACAGCGACGGCGTGGAGATCTCGTACGCCCGTCAGTACGAATACCTGCCGAGCCCCTTCCGGATCGCCACGGGCGTGACGCTGCCCGTGGGCCCATACCCCTTCGGCACGTTCCGTGGGCAGTTCACTTTCGGCCAGCAGCGCATGGCGTCGGGGACGGTGTACATCGAGCAGGGTTCCTTCTACAGCGGCGATCGGACGGCCTACGGGTACAGCGGCGGGCGCGTGAAGGTGAATCCCCACGTGTACATCGAGCCGGGCTTGTCGGTGAACCGCGTGGTCCTGCCGGTCGGCGAGTTCACGGCGAAGCTGGTCAGCTCGCGGGTGACCTACACGATGACGCCGAGGATGTTCGTGAGCGGGCTCATGCAGTACAACTCGAGCAACTCATCGCTGAGCACCAACCTGCGCCTTCGGTGGGAGTATCAGCCCGGCAGCGAGATCTTCGTCGTCTATAACGAATCGCGGGACACGCTGCCGCCGGGCTATCCCACGCTGCAGAACCGCGCGCTCGTGTTCAAAATCAACCGGTTGTTCCGCCTCTGAGCCACAACCGGGCGTGCGGCCGCCAGCTTCTTCTATCGCGTCTTCGTCGTGCGTCACGATCAGCACCGTGCCGTCGAAACGCTGGACAATCTGGAGCCGCAGCGCGGACCTCCATAATCCCGTTCCAGCTGTCGGCTCCAGCGCGCGGTCATGCCGCCGCTTCGGTGGGCAGCACCCATCCAGGAAACACCAACACTCCGGGATGACACTGAAGGGCTTGAGCGAGAACCTTGGCCCGCTCGACCCCTAAACGGACCCGATCATTCTCAATCGCCGAGATCGTCGCCTGCGGAATACCCGTTCGCTCCGCCAGCTCATTCTGGCTCAACTCCTGCAGCTCTCGGATGATTCGCACGGACTCGCCGACCGAAACCGTAACTCGCTTCCTTGCCGGACGGTATCCTTTCATTCACGGCCTCCGGTAATCATGCGGTGTGAGCGACTCAATATAGAAGGCCACGTCCTTCGACGCCACTCGGTAGATGACCCGCCACTGCAGGCCGAGTCGAGAGGAGCGCCACCCACGCCACTCTCCGGCCAACGCCTCGTCGTGGAATCCTTTGATCAGGCGCAAGCCGGATGGACCAGAGAGAATCGCCACGTCTTTCCACTTCTCGTACCGCTTAAGGATTTCCCGAGGAGCCTTGGTGAGCTGTCGGTCGACGCGGCGATGCTCCAAGACCTGCCACATGCCATAGTGTGCCTATATCATTTATGGCATGTCAAGTCGGACCTGCGCAAGCGGCATAACGACCGGCGCTCAGCCGCGGCGTTTCTCCTCGCACATGCAACGCCGTCGGCTGCAGCGCCTGGTTAGGCTCCGAAGCTATTGCGGCCGTTCAGCGGTGTATACGATCCGCCGAGTTGCGCAATCGTACACCCAGAGTCGCTGGAATGGGGAGGATGACCAGTGCTGCTGAAGGAAGGATTCCAATGTTGGACGCCAGAGCTCGTTTGGCAGTTCCGGCTGCAGCTCGTAGTACGCCAATAGTTCCCGTCTATGGGGAGTCTCGTAACGCTTCGACCATTTCCCTTGGATGCTGCCAAGTGTCGGGTCCCCGAAACAGCCGACCGCGTCCACATCGAAGCAAGGCCCAACGATATCGAGACGGGCGACCCGGATGGATTCGACGGTGCTGGCAAGAGATTCCGGAGTCAGGGTTCCTTCGCAGTCAGAATCAATAGTGCGCAAGAAGTTAAATACATCCACGACCGACGATTGTCGTTGACGAAGTCCAACATTGGCGAAAGTGACGTGCACCAGTGCGTTCCCGATCGTCGATAGCAAGGCAGCCTTGATCGAAGGGGCACAGGTCTCGAACGACTCCTCGAACATTGACTTGAGTCGAAGTTGTCCGAACGATCGACCTGCCAAGTCCTCGTCGATGAGCTCAACTAGCTCGAACGCGACATCGCCAAGCCCAACGACGTTGCAGAGAATATCGGGCTCTGGAGGCGGTCGCTTTTCGACGGAGTCCTGGACGATGGCCAAGCCGGACGCCACGGCGAAGCGGTTAAAGATCGCGAGTTCTTTAGCTGTGTGTCGATCCGTAACCATTGTTTGTTGAGGAGCCTAACGGTCCGGCTCACCTGCGGCGCCGCGCGTCCGCTCAGGCCGCGGCAAACCGCGCGGCCGACATGTTCGATGTCGCGAGCCGCGCCGTTGCCCGGCAGTGTAATCGATGGTGGCCATGCCCCGCGGCCGATTCTTTGGGACCACCAGGCGGTTTGGCGTGGCCTGCATGTCATAACGTTCGGGCGGCGCCGTCAGGTGCAGCCGGATGTTATACGGTCCGTCGATGGAGATCCGCCCAGACGAAACGCCCACCGAGACCCGTCGCGTCCGAAACCACGCACAGCGGCGCGCGCGTCAGGTCAGCGCAGACCCTCGATGGATCCCGAACGCTGCGTCCTGCCCAAGCCGTCGAAGCAGTGGCGCGCGCCGCCGCTCGGAAAGACCACGTTCAACGAGACCGACAGCGACGTGCTGACATCAGCCGGATGTTCGAAGGAGCCCGACCCGTTCCGAGCGACCCTCCAAACATGCCCGAGATGTCGATGAACCCAGAAGCTGGAAGAAGCCTGAGAGAAAAATGGCTCTTTGTCTTGTCCGTATAACGTGCCAAATGAGCCGCGCGCCGCAGCGACATGATCGCACAGGACGGTTGGGCGCGTCGGCTCCATTTGGAGGTTAGCTGGCCGAATTGGGCCATCGTGCCGACACCTTTTGCCGCGCAGGAGTAGCAACTTCAGCTGGTGCGTTGCGAATGTACTTGAGAGCATTGTCACGCGCGGACGTGCCCAGCCTTTCAAGATAGGCCACCGCTTGATCTGGCGAGAAGTCAGACCCAAGTTCTTCTTTGAAATTCGGTAGTAGGGCCGTCCACACGCAGGCGTCGATTCGTTTGTTGACGCACCACGGGCCAACGATCTCGGTCACATCAACCTGGTGATGAAACTCGGTTCGTGAGCTGGCGCTGGTTGGCGCGATGAAAGAACCAATATTCTTGCGGGTTGTGCCTTCTCGCTTACGAAGATCCTCGATCGCATCTGAAATATTCGATCGTGGACTCAAGGCAAAGCGCGTGGGAACTGTGGGCCCCGACGGGTCGACAACCAAGGTAAGCCGGCAATCGCTGGAGACACGAGAGAACTCGATTGGGAATTCCGGGCCGCCACTTTCCCAAGGGCCATAGTGAGGAAGGTCCCGAGGATCCCAGACAAGTGAGCCCCAGCCCAAGATCGCGATCTTCATCTTTGATCCGTATTTTGTCCAGCTAACGCTGCAAATGAGCCGCGCGCCGCGGCGACAGGATAGCACCGGACCGTCGGGCGCGACGGCTCCATTTGCCTGATGCTCATTCAGCCCTCCTCCTGCACCT
>MELA01000109.1:0-4541 GCA_001767495.1 Acidobacteria bacterium RIFCSPLOWO2_12_FULL_65_11
CATGTCGAGCGTGTCGGGCTCGCCGGCATGCCTCATGGTCGTGTCGGGCTTGGCGCATGTCGAGCGTGTCGGGCTCGCCGGCATGCCTCATGGTCGTGTCGGGCTTGGCGCGGAAGTTCTGGATGATGACCTCCTGGATGTTACCGCACCGCTCCGCCACGTCGCGGATGAGCAGCAGCGCGTCGACCCGTTCTTCGGGCGTCTCGCCGATGCCAATCAGAATGCCCGTTGTCATCAGTATGCCGAGCTTAGCGGCATTCTCGATCGTCTGCACGCGTAACTGTGGCGCCTTGCTCGTGGCGCCGTGATGGGGCCCGCCCCTCTCGAAGAGGCGCGTGCTCGAGCTTTCCAGCATGATACCCATGCTCGCATTCCACGGCGCGAGCATCTCGAGTTCTTCGACGCTGAGCGTGCCGCAGTTCGTGTGCGGGACGAGGCCGGTCTCTTCGAGCACCAGCTTGCACATGGCCGCCACGTACTCGGGCGTGGAGCCATAGCCGCCCAGCGCCTGCAGCGTGTCGGCGAATTCCGGATGACGCCACTCCGGGTGATCGCCCAGGCTGAAGAGCGCTTCCTTGCAGCCGAGGCGCGCGCCTTCACGCGCGACCGTCAGCACCTCGCCGGGGGTCATCGTGTGGGCGCCCTGCTGGGTGGGGCCCTTCACGAACACGCAGTATCCGCAGCGGTCGCGACACAGATTCGTGAGCGGCAGGAAGATTTTGCGCGAGTAGGTGACGCGGCGATGCGGACGCGCGCGGACGTTGAGCGCGGCGGCCGCCTGGACCACCGTCGCGAGGTCGGCCCCCTGCGCGCCGATGAGCGCATAGCCGTCCTCGGGCGACAGCGGGTCGCCCTCTAAGGCTCGATCGAGGATGCGACGCATGGTGGTCTTGACGGGTCGCTCACGAAAGAGTCACTATATTGCCGGTTGATAGACGAGTCAACGTGCAGTATAGTGCATGCCGTGGCCGACAGCCCGCTGTTGACGAGTATCGGCGCCAGGGTGCGGACAAGGCGCACGAGCATGGACTGGACGCTGCGCGAGATCGCGGACCGCTCGGGCATCTCGACCAGGTTTCTGGCGGATCTCGAGACCGGCAAGGGCAATATCTCGGTTCGGCGCCTGGCCAACGTCGCCCGCGCCCTCGACCTGCCCGTCGTCTCGTTGTTCCCTTCGGAAGACGAGAAGGGCGCCGCTGGCACCGTTATCGCGCTGGTCGGTCTGCGAGGCGCCGGCAAGTCGACCGTGGGCAAGGCGCTCGGCCAGCATCTGAAAATGCGATTTGTCGAACTGGATGCGCTCATCGAAAAGCAGGCCGACCTCTCGCTGGCCGAGCTCTTCTCCCTGCATGGCGAAGCCTATTACAAACGGCTGGCGTATGGGGTGCTGCTGAAGGTGCTCGCGAAAGACGAGCCGATCGTGCTGGCGACGGGCGGGTCGGTGGTGACGGACGCCGAAACCTGGCAGCTGCTCAAGCGCAGGACGCACACGGTGTGGCTGAAAGCCTCGCCGGAGGATCACTGGAAGCGTGTGCTCAAGCAGGGAGACACGCGTCTGGTGTCGAACCGGGCATCGGCCACCTCGGCGATGGCGGAACTGCGCTCGATTATCACCGAGCGGGCGCCGCTCTATTCGGAGGCGGCGCAGACGATCGATACCGGCTCAATCCGCGTGAAGGAGGCCGTGCGGCTGGTCGCCACGGCGTTGCGCAAGAAGGACCAGCGGGCGGTTCGGCACTAGTACGAACTTGTTGCGCCCTACGTAAGGCATCTGATAAGGTGACGTGTTTTCGTGAATTGAAGGAGGCAGAGCGTAATGAAACTTGGAGTTTTTCTACCGGTCTCGGGAAAGGTCGCCGCTGGTGGCGGCGAAGTGCTGGCCGAAGCGGGGCAGGAGGCGGAAAGCCTCGGCATCGACTCCGTGTGGGCGGCTGAGCGTATCGTCCAGCCCTGGGAGATGAAGACGAAGTATCCCTACAAGGAAGACGACCAGTGGGCCAAGTTCGTCCCGCCCGACTCTCCGTTCCTCGAGCCGATGATTGCGCTGACCTACCTGGCAGCGGTCACCAAGAAGGTCGAGCTCGGCGTCAGCGTCGCGGTGCTGCCCTACCGCCAGCCGCTGCACTTCGCCCGCATCTTCACGTCGATCGACAATCTCTCGAAGGGCCGGTTCATTCTCGGCGCGGGCGTCGGCTGGATGATGGAGGAGTTCAATTCCCTCGGCGTTGACTTCCACAAGCGCGGCGCGATGGGCAACGAGTTCCTCGAGATCCTCAACAAGCTCTGGACCACGCCGGGCAACAGGCCCGAGTTCCATGGCAAGCACTACAACTTCGACGCCGTCGCCGTCAGCCCGGCCCCGGTGCGAAAGCCGCGCTTTCCAATCTGGACCGGCGGTGAGAGTCCGGCGGCGCAGAAGCGCGCCGCAAAGTATGCCGATGCATGGTTCTCGTACTTCGTGAAGATCAGCGCGGACGAGCTGGGCGCGAAGTTCAAGGAGGTGCAGGAGCTCGCCAAGACCGTGGGGCGCGACTCGAGCCTCGCTCCCGTGAAGCTCGCCTGCTGCCGTCCGGTCGACATCACCGACAAGCCGGTCGAACAGAACCCCCAGGACCTCGTGGGAACGCCCGATCAGCTCATCGCGGCGCTGAAGAAGTTCAAGAACATCGGCGTCGAGCACATGGCGCTGCAGTTCATCGTCGGCAAGTACCCGGAGCGCAGGAAGAAGATCGAGCGGTTCGCGAAAGAAGTAGTGCCGGCGCTCAAGTAGATCGCGTGAGACTCGTAAGCTTTGGGCTTGTTCATCACCTGTAGTGTCCGCCTTTAGGCGGACCTCTCAGGTCCGGCTGAGGCCGGACACTACCGGCGACGGCGGTCCTGAGCCTGTTTTCCGCAGTCGTCTTCCGTTCAGCGTCCTCAGCGCCTCCAGTCATGACTTCCGAAGTTCACATCATCGGCTTGAAAGGCCCGGCCGACATCACGCCGGGGGTCGATCTCGCTCAGATGATCGTGGACGCGGCCAGGGAGCGCGGGCTTGCCTTGGCGAGCGGCGACATCCTGGTCGTCACCCAGAAGATCGTCTCGAAGGCCGAAGGGCGGCTGGTGGATCTGTGCACGGTCACCCCTTCCTCGTTCGCCTCAGAAATCGCCAAGGTGCAGGATAAAGACCCGCGTGTCGTCGAGGTGGTGTTGCGCGAAACCAGGCGCGTGGTGAAGATGGACCAGCGCACGATCATCACCGAGACGCATCAGGGGCTCGTGTGTGCCAATGCCGGCGTCGACGAGTCGAATGTCGCGGGGGAAGGAAAGGTCGCGTTGTTGCCGGCCGACGCCGATGCCTCGGCGCGGCGGCTGCGACAAGCCGTCCAGGCGCTGACGGGGGTGGAGCTGGCCGTGATCATCTCGGACACCTTCGGCCGGCCGTGGCGCGAAGGATTTGTCAATGTCGCCATCGGCGTCGCGGGGTTGGAGCCGCTCAAGGATTATCGCGGCTTGGTGGACACCGAAGGGCATGTCTTGAAAGCGACGATCCTGGCCGTGGCCGACGAGGTGGCGTCGGCGGCCGAGCTGGTGATGGGGAAGTTGGACCGGGTGCCGGTGGCGGTCGTCCGCGGCTATCCTTACACACCAGGTGAGGGAACCGCGACGGAGATGATCCGTCCACCCGAGAAAGATCTGTTTCGATGACCAAGCGCCTGCGGCCATGCGAGCCCGAGGCCGTGCAGAGCCGAGGGTGAGCATCAGCGTAAGTTCGCGCCGGGGGTGGGGCCCCGGCGCAAGTGAATAATGTGGGGCCCCGCCGCCAGTAAGTTAAGGAGATAACGTGAAGATCGCAATCTTAGGTGGCACCGGAGATCAGGGGCCGGGGCTGGCGCTGCGCTGGGCCATGGCCGGCGAAGAGGTCATCATCGGTTCGCGCGCCGCCGAGAAAGCAGAGAAGGTCGCCTCGGAGCTCAATGCCGAGCTCGGTCAGACGAAAATCCGCGGCCTGGATAATGTCCAGGCTGCTGCGGCGGCCGACATCGCGGTCCTGACCGTGCCGTACTCGGCCCACCTGCCCACGCTCGAAAGCGTCAAGGCCCAGGTGCAGGGCAAAATCTTCATCGATGTGTCGGTGCCCCTCGACCCTGAGAATCCCCGCAAGATGAAGATGCCCGCGGCAGGCTCGGCGACCGAGGAGGCGCAGGCCTTCTTCGGCGATGCCACCAAAGTCGTGGCGGCGTTCCAGAATGTTGCGGCCCATCTGCTGCGCGATCCCACACATGCCATCGACTGCGACATCCTCGTGTGCGGCAACGATGTCGAGGCGAAGAAAGTCGTGATGGGCCTGGTGTCCAAGATGGGGATGCACCCCTACGACGTGGGACCGGCCGAGAGCGCCCGCGTCGTCGAGAGCCTGACGTCCATGCTGATTCGCCTGAACATCAAACACAAGGTCAAGGGGGCAGGCATTCATCTCACAGGTCTTCCGCGCTAGAGTCAGAGAGCGCCTGCGGCCATGCGAGCCAGAGGCCATGAAACGCCGAGGGCGAGCATCAGCG
>MELA01000109.1:4656-34735 GCA_001767495.1 Acidobacteria bacterium RIFCSPLOWO2_12_FULL_65_11
GAATTGGCCTGCCCGGCGAGTTTCCGTATACGCGCGGCATCCAGCCGACGATGTATCGCGGCAAGCTGTGGACGATGCGGCAGTACGCCGGTTTCGGATCGGCGGAGGAGACCAACAAGCGATTCAAGTATCTGCTGGCCCACGGTCAAACCGGGTTGTCGGTGGCCTTCGATCTCCCCACGCAGATCGGCATGGACTCGGACCATCCGCTTGCCGCCGGCGAGGTCGGCAAGGTCGGGGTGGCGATCGATTCGCTCCGCGACATGGAGCTGCTGCTCGACGGCATTCCGCTCGACAAGGTGTCCACGTCGATGACGATCAACGCGTCGGCGGCGATCCTGCTCGCGCTCTATATCGCCGTGGCGAAGAAGCAGGGCGTCTCCCCCAAGCAGCTCAACGGCACCATCCAGAACGACATCCTGAAGGAATACATCGCGCGCGGCACCTATATCTATCCGGCGACGTTCTCGCTAAGGCTCATCACCGACATCTTCGCGTATTGCCAGGAGGAGGTGCCCACCTGGAACACGATCTCGATCAGCGGCTATCACATTCGCGAGGCCGGATCGACCGCCGTGCAGGAGCTGGCGTTCACCTTCGGGAACGCGATCACCTATGTGCAGGCGGCCGTTGACCGCGGGCTGAAGATTGATGACTTCGCGCCCCGGCTGTCCTTCTTCTTCAACGCGCACAACGACTTTCTCGAAGAGATTGCCAAGTTCAGGGCGGCGCGCCGGATGTGGGCGACCATTGTCAGGGATCGGTTCGGCTCGAAGAGTCCCCGGTCGCAGATGCTGCGCTTTCACGCCCAGACGGCCGGCTCGTCGCTCACCGCGCAGCAGCCGGACAATAACGTCGTGCGCGTCGCGATTCAGGCGCTCGCCGCGGTGCTCGGCGGCGCGCAGTCGCTGCACACGAACTCAAAAGACGAGGCGCTGTCGCTGCCGACCGCCGATGCCGCGCGCCTGGCGCTGCGCACCCAGCAGGTCATCGCCTACGAATCGGGCGTCGCCAACACCGTCGATCCTGTCGGCGGCTCGTACGCCATCGAGGCGTTGACAGACCAGGTCGAGCGGGGCGCCGAGCAGTATCTCAAGAAGATCGACCAGTTGGGCGGCATGCTGAAGGCCATCGAACGCGGATGGGTGCAAAAAGAGATTCAGGACGCGGCCTACCAGTATCAGCGGGCGATCGAGAAGAAGGAACGCATCGTGGTCGGCGTCAACGAGTTTCAGGTGGACGAGGAAACGGGCATTCCGATCCACGTCATCGATCCCTTGCTCGAGGCGGCGCAGGTCGCCTCGCTCGAGCGGGTGCGAGCCGGCCGAGATCCGCGCGCCGTGGCCAAGACGCTCGAGCAGTTGGAGCACGCCGCGCGCGGCTCGGACAACCTCATGCCGTACATTCTCGCGGCCGTGGAGGCCTACGCCACCGTCGGCGAGGTGTGCGACGCCTTCCGCAAGGTCCACGGCGAGTACCGCGAGGCGTTGACCGTGTGACGAAAACAATGCAGTGGCCACGGGTGCAGGGGTCGGCTGCGGTCACGGTCGACAGCCCGGAAAAACGGCGCGGCGGCATTATCGGTTCCTGCCATGGCGCGGTCGGCCAGGATTGGCCGTCCGCGGAGGGGGCCGCCGCCGCCGGTTTGCTCGCCTCAGGTCGGGCTGTGACCTATCGACCGCTGCCAACCCCTGCACCCGCGGCCGTCTCCTACACGCGCGATCACCACGGTCGGCCCGCAGTGACAGCAGGGGCCGAAAGCCGGCGGCGGACGCGAACCGTTGGAGCGGCGCGACGCAAGCGTCAGTCGGGAAACTGCATCGAAGGCGCCGAAATCCGCGGCAGGTCACGGACCTGCCGCACGCCGCCGACAAGCCGCCGAAGATGCGGTTTCCCGCGCTGTCGACACGGTTCGCGGAAGCCGCTGGCTTTCGGCCCTGTTCCAGGCCAATGACCGACGTGAAACTGCGCGCCTACTGGGCCGATTGCGATCCGGCGGGACTCGTCTATTTCGGCAACGTCTTCCGATTCATCGGGCAGGCCGAGGAAGAGCTGTACGTGCGGGCCCTCAAGAATCGCGAGCAGCTGTTCGAGGCGCTCGGCATCTGGATGCCGCGCGTCGAGGCGCACGCCAACTTTCTGAGCCCCATCCGCAGCGGCCGCGCGATTCGGATTCGCCTCGATCCGCAGTTCAAGGGCGACAAGACCGTGCGGCTCGAGTTCGAGGTTCTCGACGAGGAGACCGAGACTCGGTTCGCGACCGGGTACATCACCGTCGTCTGCGTCGATCGGGTGACGTTCAAGTCGCGGACGATCCCGGAAGAAATCCGTCAAGTGTTGAGCGGGCCGTGACCGCCCGTGCGACGTTCACCGACGCCGAGCGCCGGTTCCTGACCCGCATGCGCGTGGCCAGGCTGGCGACTGCCGACGCCGCCCTCCGGCCGCACGTCATCCCCATCGTCTTTGCCATCGACGATCGCAAGCTGTACACGCCCGTCGACGGAAAGCCCAAACGCGTGGCGCCGGGCCAGTTGAAGCGCGTGCGCAACCTGCTCGACAATCCGCAGGTCGCCATTGTCGTGGACGAGTACGACGAGGACTGGACGCGGCTCGCGTGGGTGCTGGTGACGGGCAGGGGAGAGATGGTCGAAGGCGGCGCGGCTCATGCCGTCGGCGTCGGTCTGCTGCAGCGCAAGTATCCTCAATACAAGGCGATGCCGCTCGCCGATCGCCCGCTGATCGTCGTGACGCCCCTCGGCGTCACGAGTTGGGGAGCACTGTCGGGGTCCGGCTAAAGCCGAACACTACGTACGGCGGCGAGGTCGGCCGCGAGAAGCTCTTCATTCGTGCGAAGCTGATGAGTGTTGAAGTCAGACGACCACGCCGTGCCGCGGGACGCACTGTAGGCTCTACCTCCTGATGCCCCTCGTTGCCCTCGACCATGTTTCGGTGGCCTTCGGCCACCTGCCGCTCCTCGACCAGGCCATGCTGCAGATCGAGCGAGGGGAGCGCGTCTCGGTGGTCGGCAGAAACGGGGCCGGCAAATCGACGCTGCTGCGGATGATGAGCGGCGAGCAGCCGCCCGACGCCGGATCCGTGTGGACCGAGCCGGGCCTGCGCATGGCGAGGCTCGATCAAGACGTGCCCTGCTCGACCGATCGCAGCGTCTTTGACATTGTCTCCGAGGGCCTGGGCCACCTGAGCGAGCTCGTCGCGGGCTATCACCGGACGGCCGTCACGGTGGCCGAGGCGAGCACGCCGGCGCTGCTCGACAGGCTGGGGCGTCTGCAGCACGAGCTCGACGAGAAGGACGGCTGGCGCATCGAACAGCGGGTCGAACTGGTGCTGTCGCACCTTTCCCTGCCGTCCGATGCCAGCGTCGACACGCTGTCGGGCGGATGGCGGCGCCGGGTGCTCCTCGCGCGGGCGCTGGTGGCCGAGCCCGACGTGCTGCTGCTCGACGAACCGACCAATCACCTCGACATCGACGCGATCATCTGGCTGGAAGAGTTTCTGTCGGAGTATCCCGGCGCAGTCGTGTTCGTCACCCACGACCGCGCGTTCCTCCAGCGCGTCGCCACGCGCATCGTGGACATCGATCGCGGGCGGCTCACCTCGTGGCCGGGAGACTATGCGACGTACCTCAAGAGGAAAGATGACTGGCTGGCCGACGAAGCGGTCGCACGGGACAAGTTCGACAAGCGGTTGGCGGACGAGGAGGCGTGGCTGCGGCAGGGCGTCAAGGCGCGGCGGACGCGGAACGAAGGCCGCGTGCGCGCGCTGATGGCGATGCGTCGAGAGCGGGCGGCGCGGCGCGAGCAGGTGGGCGCGGTCCGTCTGCAAATCGAGCGCGCCCAGAGGTCGGGCCAGATGGTGATCGAAGCGGACGAAGTCAGCAAGGCGTTCGGACCAACACAGGTGATTCGGACGTTCTCCGCCCGCATCATGCGGGGCGATCGGATTGGCCTCATTGGTTCGAATGGCGCCGGCAAGACGACCTTGCTGCGGCTGCTGCTGGGGGAGGTGGCGCCGGACGCTGGGGAGGTGCGCCGCGGCGCCAATGTGGAGGTGGCCTACTACGACCAGCAGCGCGAGCAGCTCGATCCCGAACGGACGGTCTACGACACGATCGGCGAGGGCAACGACACGGTGACCGTCAACGGCCGCGCGCGCCACGTCAATGCGTACCTGCGCGATTTTCTTTTTCCGCCGGAGCGGGCGCAGTCGCCGGTGAAGTCGCTCTCGGGCGGCGAGCGCAACCGGCTGCTGCTCGCGCGCCTCTTCACGCGCCCCGCCAATCTACTGGTGTTCGACGAGCCGACCAACGATCTTGATCTCGAAACGCTCGAGCTGCTCGAAGCGCAGCTCGTTGAGTGGTTGGGGACGCTCCTCCTCGTCAGCCACGATCGCGCGTTTCTCGACAACGTGGTCACGAGCACGTTCGTGTTTGAGGGCGACGGCCGGGTGGAGGAGTACGTCGGCGGTTACCAGGACTGGCTGCAGGTCCGATCAGGTGCCTCCGGAGCTTCGGCGGGGCTCGCCGAAGTGTCGAAGGCACCTCAAGGGCCTTGGCCCGCCGAAGTTCCGAAGGAACGAAGGCGGCTGTCGTACAAGGAGCGGCGCGAGATCGAGGAACTGCCTGCCCGCATCGAGGCGCTCGAGGCCGAGCAGCGGGCGCTCGGCGGGGCGATCGCGGATCGGGAGTTTTACAAGCAGGGAGCGGCCGCGATTGCCGCCGCCCTCGAGCGGGCGAAGGGGGTCGAGCAGGATCTCAGCGACTTGTACGCGCGGTGGGATGCACTCGACTCGCGGCCGAGATGACAGCATGATGGAGCTTCTTACGAATCCTTACATCCGCGCCGGTTCATGTGACATTCTCAGAACGTGGCGCTGACCGCTACCATCTACAACTTCGACATCGAACTGGCCGACGCCGACAGGCAGATCTACGAGTCGCTGGCGCTGCGCGTCGCGCGGCACCCGTCTGAATCCGAGGAGTACCTGGTCGCGCGCGTCCTGGCCTACACGCTGGAATTTGTCGAGGGCATCGCGTTCTCCGCAGGCGGCCTGTCGGATCCGGACGAGCCGGCGATTGCGATTCGCGATTTGACGGGCCGGATCCGGTCGTGGGTGGACGTGGGCTCGCCTGATGCGGCCCGTCTGCACAAAGCCTCGAAAGCCGCCCCTCGCGTCGTCGTCTACACCCACAAGGATCCGGCGCAGCTGGTTGGCCGCCTCGCGGGCGAGAAAATCCACAAGGCTGCGGCGCTCGAGCTGTACGGCATCGACCGCGCCCTGGTCTCCAGCCTGGCCGCCCGCCTCGAGCGGCGCATGGCCTTCAGCCTTTCGATCGCCGAAGGCGAGCTCTACGTGTCGATTGGCGCAGACACCCTGAGCGGCACTGTCTCGAAGTATCCGGTCCGCGGTGCGACTACATGATCGACGGCGGTTTCGGCGGGGGCAGCAGATACGGCTCGTCGCGCAGCTCGCGCGCGAGCCGCGCGTGGCGCTGCCGCCAGGTCTCGAAGCGCCGGGCGAGCGTGTCGAGCAGCTGAGCTTTGGCCACCGACGGTTCCTGAACGGCCGCCCGCTTGAAGAAGCTGGCGCCGAGGGCGGCATACCAGCGGATGTTGTGCCGCCGGCGCATCTGATCCTCGAAGAATCCCGCCAGCACCAGGCATTGGGCGCCGGCCGTCTCCATCATCAGGCTGTCGTTGACGAGCGTGGTGTCGAACACGAAATGATCGAAGACGGCGCTGAGGTTGGTGGGGGTTGCGAACTCGAGGTCGGCGTGCGTTGAAACCTGGGAGTAGTGCGCCAGGACGCTGGCATTGTAGGCAAGCTCCTGGGGATCGACGGCGGGCCCGGAGACGTCCAGCAGGCGCTCGAAGAAAAATTCCAGCGCCTGCCGTTCGTCGGTCGCTAAGAGCTCCGCCAGGGAACCCATGAGACCAATCTTACCAGTGTTACCAGCGCGGCTCCGAACGGCCTCGCCCGCCGCCGTTGCCACCGTCACCGTACCCGCCGCCACCCGCAAAGGCGGGCTTGGGCCGCGCTTCGTTCACGCTGAGCGCGCGGCCGCCGAGCTGGTGCTCGTTCAGCTTGGAAATCGCCGCCTGCGCTTCCTCGTCCGTCATCATTTCAACAAACGCGAAGCCGCGCGCGCGCCCGGTCGCCATGTCGCGCATGACGCGCACCGTGTCCACCGTTCCGCACTGCGCGAACAGCTCCTGCAGTGCCGTTTCACCGGTGTCGTACGGAAGATTCCCGACATATAACTTTCGACCCATCTCTCACACTCCATCTAATCACTGGCGCTCGGGGGCCCACCCCCAGCGCGAACTGACGCTGATGCCTCGCCTCGGACTGACATGTCCTCGGCTCGGCACGCCACCCCAGCGCGGCAGCCGCGCTGGGGACCCCGGCATGGCCGCAGGCGCTTCTGCGGGCGTTCGAGCGCACGCTCAGTACATCCCGCCCATTCCACCACCCGGCGCCGCAGCGGCCGCGGCGTTCTCTTCCGGCAGCTGCGAGATGACCGCTTCGGTCGTCAGCAGCAGCGATGCGATCGACGCCGCATTCTGCAGCGCCGACCGGACCACCTTGGTCGGATCGATGACGCCGGCCGCCACCAGGTTCTCGTACTGCTCGGTCTGCGCGTTGAAGCCCTCTTCGTCTTTCATCTCTTTCACGCGCTGCACGACAATCGAGCCCTCGTGGCCGGCGTTGGTCGCAATCCAGCGCATCGGCTCCTCGATCGCGCGCATGATGATCTTCACGCCCAGTTGCTCGTCGCCCTCGAGCTTGAGCGTCTGGAGCGACGTGGCGGCTCTCAAGAGCGCCACGCCGCCGCCAGCCACGATGCCCTCTTCGACGGCCGCCTTGGTCGCGTGCATCGCGTCCTCCACGCGCGCCTTTTTCTCCTTCATCTCGGTCTCGGTGGCCGCCCCGACCTTGATGATGGCGACGCCGCCCACGAGCTTGGCGAGCCGCTCCTGCAGCTTCTCGCGGTCGTAGTCCGACGTCGTGTCCTCGACCTGGGCGCGCAGCTGCTTGACGCGACCCTCGATCTCCTTCGAGGTGCCCGCGCCCTCGACGATCGTGGTGTTGTCCTTGTCGATCGTGATCTTCTTGGCCTTCCCGAGGTCCTCGATCTTGATCGACTCGAGCTTGATCCCGAGATCTTCGGTGATGGCGCGGCCCTTGGTCAGGATCGCGATGTCTTCGAGCATCGCCTTGCGGCGATCGCCAAACCCCGGCGCCTTGACGGCCGCCACCTTGAGCGTGCCCCGCAGCTTATTGACGACGAGCGTCGCGAGCGCCTCGCCTTCGAGGTCTTCCGCGAGGATGAGGAGCGGACGGCCGAGCTGCGCCACTTGTTCCAGGATCGGCAGCAGGTCTTTCATCGCGCTGATCTTCTTCTCGTGGATCAGGATGAGCGGGTTCTCAAGCACCACTTCCATGCGCTCGGGATCGGTCACGAAGTAGGGCGAGAGGTAGCCGCGGTCGAACTGCATGCCCTCGACGACCTCGAGCGAGGTTTCGAGCGTCTTGGCTTCTTCGACCGTGATCACGCCGTCCTTGCCGACCTTGTCCATCGCGTCCGCGATGATCGTGCCGATGGTCTCGTCGTGGTTGGCCGAGATCGTGCCCACCTGGGCGATCATCGAGCCGCTGACGGGCTTGGACTGCTTCTTGAGCGCCGCCACGATGGCCTCGACGGCCTTGTCGATGCCGCGCTTGATCGACATCGGGTTGGCGCCGGCCGTGACGTTCTTGGCGCCTTCGCGATAAATCGCCTGCGCCAGCACCGTCGCCGTCGTCGTCCCGTCGCCCGCGACGTCCGACGTCTTGCTGGCGACCTCGCGAACCATCTGGGCGCCCATGTTGTCGAGGGCGTCCGGCAGCTCGATTTCCTTGGCGACCGTGACGCCGTCCTTGGTAATCGTGGGCGATCCGAACTTTCGGTCCAGGATCACGTTGCGGCCTTTGGGGCCGAGGGTCACCTTCACCGCGTTGGCCAATGCGTTGACCCCGCGGAGAATCGCCTGGCGCGATGCGTCGCCGTATGTAATCTGTTTTGCCATATTCGTTGTCTCCTACTTCTTCTTCTTGGCGGCGCCGGCGCCGGCTTTGTCGAGCACCCCGAGGACTTCGTCTTCCTTCATGATCAAATACTCCACGCCGTCCAGCTTGATCTCCTGACCGGAGTACTTGCCGAAGAGGATCGTGTCCCCGGCCTTGACGTCGAGCGGCCGCCGCTCGCCTTCGTCGTTGGTCTTGCCGTTGCCGGCTGCGACGACCGTGCCGCGCTGCGGTTTTTCTTTGGCGGAATCGGGAATGATGATGCCCCCGACTTGTTGCTCGCCTTCGTCAATGCGCGAGACGAGGATCCGGTCGTGTAGCGGTCTGACATTCATGTCGTTCGACTCCCAACTGGCGTGAAACGGGTGGACGGATGTCTGTCCGGCTGGGGCGGCCGAAAGAGCCTCCGCCGGCGAACCGATCGCAGCACAAAAATACGATCTCTTGGTGAGGCTGTGGCTCTGGGCCGGATCACGTCCGGCAACGGGCGGCAGTGCTCAGAAAGCAGTTCGGCCCTCACTATACGCGAGCGCATCGAGATTAGCAAACCGCCCGGGGGCGACGCACGGGTCGCCGGTCGTTCTGTTTGCAGATACCGCATGCGCGTGCTCTTCGCCGACGACCAGACGACCCACCACTATGCGTCGCTCTTTCGCCAGCTCCGGAAACAGGGCACACCGATTCCGACCAACGACATGTGGCTGGCGGCGCTCGTCCTGCAGCACAATCTGGCCCTGCACGCGCGAGACAAGCATTTCGATCACCTGCCGCAACTTGTCCGCGTCTGAAACGCTTCTACTTCCGCAGCAACACGTAGACCGCGCCCGTTCCCCCATCTCCCCGCGGGGCATCGGCGTAGGCGAGCACGGCCGGATGGCGCCTCAAGCACTCGCGCACGCGGGACTTCAAGATCGCGATATTCTCCGCTGCCATCGCGCGCGCGAAGGACTCGGCGTCGGCGTTCTCGCTTTTCTCAGGCCGCCTCTTCACACCGCGATTCTATGTTCGAACCTCTCGAACCGCTGGATTGTTGCGTGCCGTGCCAGACGATGGTAGCTTCGTCCGGCACAATCCTGGCACTGGCGTCGTGTCATGCCACCAGCTGTAGTTGATCGCGTTGCCGCTGTCGAAAGCCACATGCAGCCACTGCAAGAGTTACCGGGCCGAAGTGAAGGATGAATTCTTAACATCCGTGTCCTGTTCGAAGGAAAGATTCCGCGGAGAAAGATCACCCGCAAGAAATAACGTCCGAAACCATTGCGCGCTTCGCCGCGACGATGGTAGCGCGTCCCGGACACGCGAAAGCGAGGAAACGACACATGTCTCAGATCGCACGGGCCATTTTTCAAACGGCTGTCCTAACCCTCGTGCTGACCTTCGGGTTCCTGACCGAGGCGCGGGCCGACGGCTTCATCGGTCCGCTCGTCGGCTTCAATTTCGGCGGGGACGCCGGATGTACGACCGCCACCAATTGCGATGACAAAAAGCGGAACGTTGGCGTCGGACTGGGCACCTTCGGCGGCTTCTTCGGCTTCGAAGAAGAAATCGCCTATGCGAAAGACTTCTTTGGGGACGTCCCGGGCAGGTCCTCCTACGTGCTGACGGTGATGAGCAACCTGATGATCGTCCCGCACATCGGACCGTTCCGCCCGTACGTCCTGGGCGGTGTGGGGCTCATCAAGACGCATATCGATTCGAGCGGCACGGGGTCGGCCGCTGACAACAACAGCCTCGGGTGGGATGTCGGCGGCGGCCTGATGATCTTCCCGCTCAGCCACGTGGGCGTGCGCGGGGACATTCGCTACTTCCACACGATCCAGGACACGAGCGTCCTCGGCGGCTCGCTTCTCCCGATCACCGGGCAGAAGCTCGACTACGGGCGCGCGGCGGTCGCCGTCGTCTTCAAGTTCTGACCACATCTCTACGGCGGGATTGCCGTGCCTCCGCGACCGTTAGGTCGTTTGCGTCGTCCGTCCGACGATGTTAGCGTCGTCCGGCACAATCCTGGCACTGGCATCGTGTCAGGCCACGCCCGTTAGCCGATCGAGTCGCCGTTCTAAAGAGCCAAATGCAGTCGCTGCAACAGTTGCCAGCCCAGGTCGCCGCGCTCGATACGCGTGTGGCTTCGCTCGAGTTGCACTTTTTGCAATTTCGAGCGGAAGTGAAGGAGGAATTCTTGACAACTCGCCGGGAACTCGGCGGCGAGATCAACGGTCTGCGCGAGGAGTTGGGAGCGGTCGCGGAGGGCCTGCGAGAGGAGATAGCGACTGAGGGGCGGAACACTCGCAGCGAGATGCGTGCCTTGTTCGAAGAGGCGATTGCTCGGAACAAGACGATCCGCGAGGGGTAACGCGCACCCCCGCACCCTCGCACGCACCTTTCGAACCTCTGGAACCTCTCGTATAATCGCAGCGTTTCCCTATGCCCCTCGCGCCTGACGATCGTCTCGGCGCATACAAGATTCTCTCGCTCCTCGGCGCAGGCGGGATGGGCGAGGTCTATCGCGCTCGCGACATCACGCTCGGCCGCGAGGTCGCCCTCAGGATTCTGCCGGAGGATTTCGTTCGCGATCCCAAGCGGGTCGAGCGCTTCCGTGACAGCGTGCAGGTTCTGACGAAGCTCAACCATCCCCGCATCATGGGGATCTATGGCCTGAGCGACGCGGATGGAACGTTCTTCCTGATCCTCGAGTTCGTCCCGGGCAACACGCTCGCCGAGCGGCTGAAAGCCGGCCCCCTCGCAGCCGCCAACGCCCTGCCGATTGCCAGGCAGATTGGCGAAGCGCTGAAGGCGGCGCACGACAAGGGAGTCATCCACGGGGATCTCAGGCCGGCCAGCGTCGCCATCACATCCAATGACCGCGTGAAAGTGCTCGACTTCGGGTTGGCGAGGGCGATGGAAGCGGCGGCCGCGCAGGCCGAAGGAAAGAACACCGACAAGCGACACGACGTGTGGGGTTTCGGCTGTGTGCTGTACGAAATGCTCGCCGGCAAACCTGCGTTCGGCGGGGATGGAATCAGCGAACCGGACTGGTCGTTGTTGCCCGCCGACACGCCCGCGTCCATTCGCACCGTCATCAAGGGATGTCTCGAGAAAGACCTGGAGCAGCGGATCGCCGACATCCCGACGGCGCTGTCGCTCATGAACGAGCCGGCCGCGGCCGTGCCGACATCTCAGAGTTCGCCCCGCCCCGACGTCATCAACCCCAGAGTCCCCAGGGGCCCCACGGCCCCCGTGACCCCGAGGACTCCCAGGCCCCGGCCCATCAGTTCGCACCCGCCTGCGGCGCAGCCCGTCGTGCCGGCCGCCGCATCAATCGCATCAATTCCAGGGCCGTCTCGAAACCGGCGGTTGGCTGCGATGGTGGCCGTGCCTGTGGCGCTGATCCTCATCGTCGGGATGTACCTGCTGGTCGGTCCGAATGGTGCGCAGCCTGACACCGCGCCCGTGCCGCCAGCGGAGGCGTCAGTCCCGCCACCGAGCCCTGAAGTGACAGCCACGCCAGGTCCCGCGGCGTCTTCGTCGACCCTTCTGTCCAATACTGGTCGGTCCTCCAGCCCGCCGCCTCCGAGGCTGACGTCCGGCGCGCTGGACCAGGCGTTCGGTCTGTTCGGCACCGGTTCCACGACCCAGGGCCTCCAGGAATTGGATCGGCTGGCGGAGGTGTCGAGGTACGAACGGAGCTCCCGCGTGCCGACCGACGATGAGCGCGGGATCCACCGCCAGCTCTTTCTCGATCGCGCCGACCGCAATGTAAGAACCGACCCGGCAAAGACCGATGACAGCCTGCGCGAGCTGATCCGCCTGGACCCGATGTACTCCCCGCCGCTGGCCGCCGTGCTCCAGCAGCGTCTGGACGGCGTGAGATCCCGCGAAACCGGGACGCTGCAGATTGTCAGTCCGGTCGCGGGCACGACGCTTCGTGTTAATGGGGCACTTGTCGGCATCGCCGGCTCGAAGCCGATATCGGTGCGCGTGATGCCGGGCGAGGTCGAGGTCCGCGCCCACAAGGACGACTTCCCGCGAGACGGCCTCGCCCGAGTCAGCGTGACCGTGGGAGCGACCGTGGCCATGTCTGACATCGCGCCGCGCCGGATCGTCCAGCCCATCGTGCTGGTGGTCGACCGGATCGATGCGGATGTCTACGTCAGGAAGGGCAGCATCGACAAAACTGTGTTCAGCCTGGACCCTCGCGTGAACAGCCCGCCCGACGTTCTTGTGAATAAAGGTGTCGCCCAGAAGCCGGCCGCGCTATCGGTCTGGAAGGCGCAGGTGCCGGCGGCGGCGGCGGAGCTCGATCGCAGACTGGCGGGGACCGGCCTCGACCCGAACGGCGTCGGCGTTGTCGTGGTGCCGCAGGAAGCCATCGAGTACAACCGGGCCATCCAGGTGCTGTTCCTCAGAGAGTGCTACAAGGCGGACGGCAAGAGGATTGTCCTCACGGAAAAGTTTCTGCAGGCCAATGAAACGGCGCCGCTTTTGTGGCTGGACGACACGAGCATCGTCCGCCTCGCGCCCGATCCCAGCACTGTCAACTTGCCACAGTGTCGGGCGCTCAAACCCTAACCCCACATGAGCGCGATCGATCATTGAGAAGGAGCCAATATGTGCGATCAGGATCATTTTGAGCAGGATCGACAGGAATACGAGGCGGGCGGGTTGGTGACACGACGGCAATTCGGCGTCCTCCTCGGCGCGGGCATGGTCATGATGCTGCCGAAGGTCGCCAACGCCGTCACGGTGACCGAATCAGAGGTGACCGTGATGACGCCTGACGGCACCGCCGACTGCTACTTCGTCCATCCCGCGAGCGGCACGGCGCCGGCCGTGCTCGTGTGGCCGGACATCTTCGGGTTGCGGCCCGCGTTCCGCCAGATGGGCAAACGGCTCGCGGAGACGGGCTATTCGGTGCTCGTGGTCAATCCGTTCTATCGCGTGAAGAAGGCCCCGACCGCGGACGCCGGCGCCGCCACCCCCATCCCGCAGCTGCTGCCGCTCGCGCAGGCGTTGAGCGAATCGACGCAGACGACCGATGCGAAGGCCTTCATCGGATGGCTGGACCGGCAAGCGTCGGTGGCCAGGAACCGGAAGGTGGGTACGCAGGGGTACTGCATGGGCGGCCCGATGGCGCTGCGCGCCGCGGCCGCCGTGCCGGATCGCGTCGGCGCGGTCGCTTCGTTCCACGGCGGCGGACTCGTGACCGACATGTCGAACAGTCCGCATCTCCAGGCCGCGAAGACCAAGGCGCAGCTCCTCATCGCGATCGCCGCGAACGACGACATGCGGGCGCCCAACGAGAAGGACGTGTTGAAGGCGACGTTCGCCCAGGCGAATCTGCCCGCGGAAATCGAAGTCTACGCGGGCGCCGCGCACGGCTGGTGCCCGCCCGATTCGGGGGTCTACAACGAGCCGCAGGCCGAGAAGGCCTGGGGCCGTTTGCTCGCGCTGTACAGCAAAGCCCTCGCGTAGGTCGTTTGCGTCGCCCGTCCGACGTGCCGGAGTTTTGGTAGACTGCACCCGGCAACGGAGCGCCGGTGAGCGATCGGGCGACGCTCTTGACGTACTTCGCCCGACATGGCGATGTGCTGACCGTCACCGTGTTCGTGGACGACCCGCTGTACTTCACCGAGCCGTATATCAAGAGCACGGACTACGCGCTGGCGCCGAGAATCCCGACCGCGTCGTTTGAGAACGCCGACAATCCTGGCACGTGCTACGGGCACACGACGGTGGTGTTCTCCGACGAGCACCCGGTGCCCCACTGGCTGCCCGGCCAGAACCCGAGCGTTGGCGAACGCGCCGCCGCGCTGCACATCCCCGTCGAGGCGACGCTCGGGTTTGCGGCGTCCGCCTATCCCGAGTTCATCGACACGATCAAGGCCTGGCGCGAACAGAATCCGATCGGAAAGTCTGCGGCACCCGCGCCGCGGGGAGGCTCGAGTGGCAGGTAAGGTGGCGGCGGCGTGCGTGCTGGCGGTGCTCGCGTGGTGTGTCGACGCGCGGCCCCTGCTCGGCGCGCAGGCGGGCGCAGGTCCGCGCGGCGTCGAGGCCGTGCACGTGCAAGGGAAGATCTGGATGCTCGTCACCCCCGACGGCAATCTGGCGCTGCAGGTCGGTGAGGAGGGCGCGTTGCTCGTCGACACCGGCAAGAGCGGCACGAGCGACGCCGTGAAGGCGGCGATTCGTCAGGTCACGACGCAGCCACTGCGCTGGGTCATCAACACGTCGGCAGGGCCAACCCGCATTGGCAACAACGCCGCGTTCGGCCAGTCGGCGGGTGCCGACGTGAACGCTGCGCGAGTCCCGGGCCCCGAAATCATCGCGCGCGAAGCCGTGCTCATTCACATGAGCAAGTCGAACTATCCCGTCGACGCGTGGCCGACCGATGCCTACCTGGAGCGGGAGCGCACGTTCCGCTTCAACGGCGAGGCGATCGAGATTGTCCATCAGCCGTCGGCGTACAGCGATGGCGACAGCATCGTCCTTTTCCGTGGGTCCGACGTCATCGTGGCGGGAGAGATCTACTCGACCAGGCGCTTCCCGCTCGTGGATCGCGAGCACGGCGGCACCGTGGAAGGGGCGCTCGCGGGGCTCAACCGCATCCTGGACATCGCGGTGCCGGCTGTCGTCGTCAACAGCTTCGCCGAGGGCGGCACCCTCGTCATTCCCGGCAGCGGCCGCCTGAGCGGACCAGGACGACGTCACCGAATATCGCGACATGGTGCGCATCGTCGGCGACCGGATGGTGAGCCTGGTGAAGATGCAGCGCAGTCTGGAGCAGGTGAAGGCCGCGCGCACCGGCGGGGTTGCAGGGGTACTCCGTGGCGAGCTGGGTGTACGGCAGCGGCTTCAGTCCTCTCGTGCCGCCCGCGGCCAACGCGCGCCAGGAGGACCAGGCGCGCGCGGCTGGCGGCACCCTCAAGGTCGTCACAACGAACCTGACGCCGGGGTATCTCAGGAAGAACGGCGCGCCCTACAGCGATCGGGCCACGGTCACCGAATACTTCGAGCAGGTGACGGATCCGCGGGGCACGCCGTGGTTTGTCGTCACGACGACGGTGAACGACCCGGCGTATCTGCTGAGGGATTTCATCACGAGCAGCAACTTCAGGAAAGAGCCCGACGATTCGAAGTGGCGCCCGCTGCCCTGCACGCTCCGGTAACCCGGCGGCGTGTCAGGAGGTCGGCTCACGCCGCGACGTAGTCGCGGACCTCGACCTGCACGCCATCCTGGGCCGCGACCGCCAACATGTGTTGCAACCGATCGACCGCGTCCGCGCTCAGGTAGGCCTCGCCGCAGTTGTCGCACACTTGTGCCGGCACGCCGCGTACGACGAGTACCGTCGGCCCGCGCTCGACGGCAATCCGGGTCGCGCCAAGCTTGGTCTCCCCGTGCTTACAGATGACGCACGTCATGTTCGCCTCCGGCGAAACGTATTATCCCACTCCTCTGAGTCCGGCTCATAGACGGTGATCACCACAATGCGGCCCGTAACCGCCGTCGCCCACACGACGTGCACGGGCCGTTCGGCCACCCATCCGAGCGTCAATCGGCTCGGATACGGTGTGTCGTCCGGATACTCCTCAATCGTCGCGCCGGTGTTCAAGACAACCAGCACATCATCGACAGAGATATTCCGTTCCAACATCCGCTGCGCCGCATGGACGCGGATGTCGAGCTGGTCGCGCAGCACCATGGCGCCTCGATCCACGGCGCTGCAAAAAGACGACCTTCAAGGGCTGGTAATGAACTGGGAGCAACGGCGCCCTTATGTCTCGCGCGGATCGCATCCACGTTGAAGATCTTGCGTACTGAAACCTCGGTCAGTTTCAACATTTTGCGTACTGAACCAATCGAACACGGCTAGGTCGTTTGCGTTGCTCTGTCGACGATGGTAGGGTCGTCGCTTCAGACTCGGGGTGCCGCATGAACGACCAACGGCCAGCAGTCTCCGCGGACTTCGTCGCCTTCGAAGAAAGCCTCGACCCAGATACCCGCGCGTTCCTCGATAAGCTGCGCGGCCAGGGTGTGCGGCGCAGCCAAGAGGAAGAGCTCCGTTGGCTCTGCGAGCAACACCGAGAGGGCATGGAGGACGCTCGAGCGATCGCGGCGAGACTGCGGCGTCACGACGGATTCCGGTTTGAGATCGAAGCCCTCGCGGAGCGGCTTCAGCGTGTCGAGGAGATCGTTTCACGATTCAAGATGACCGACGAGGGACGCTGACCCCTCGCACCCCTGGAACCCGTTAGGTCGTTTGCGTCGTTTCTTCAGACGATGTTAGCGTCGTCGCCGTGTCGACCGAGGCCGTCGGCCCTGGATGGTTCGTCGTGCATTGCGCGACGGACATCGGGGAGTTTACGTTTCGTGTGACGACGATCCGGTCGGCGGAAAGGTGGGTGGTTGTTGTCGTGATTCCCCAACGGTCACCTTCGCCACCTTCGGGTGCGACATTCGGACGTCGGCGGCTGGTTCGGTGTCCACGACAAAGAACCCCTGTTTCCGCACGTGTGCGAGCAGGCGTGCTTCGGTCTGCCGGCGATCCATGCCTTTGACCAGGCGCATGTCGATGGTGGCCGTGGCGGAGGCCGGGATGACATTGCTGGCCTGGTCGCCAACTCGCGAGCTGGCCATCCCTCTGATGTTCAACGACGGCAGCGCGATGAGCTCTATCAGCCGTTTCGGCGAGTTCTCTGTGGAGCCCAGCCAGAGTTCTTTCATCAGCGCCGCGTCGATATCCGGCGCATCGGCGATGGCGCGCTTTTCTGCCGCGCCCAGCGGCTCGATGCCGTCGTAGAAGCGATCCACGAGCACACGGCCGTTGTCGTCCTTCATCGAAGTGAGCAGTTGCGCCAGCATCAGCGCCGGATTTCTTGCCCAGTTGCCGTAGTGGCCGCTGTGCAGCTCGGCCCGCGGTCCATAGACCGTGATATCGACGATGGCGCGTTCGTGCTGCTGGCGCCAGGCGCGGGCGGCTTGCGCGGCCGGGTTCGTCTGGGCGACGGCGACGGCGGGGAAGAGGCCCACGAGCAGCGCCAGTACATATGGTTTCATTTGAGTCTCCTCACAGCGCGATGATGCCACCAATAACTTCCTCAGCAACACATGAACGAGTCAGCAGTAGCCAGGCTGGAGCCTCCGCTCTTGACATCGGCACCGTTGAGCCTCTACCTTCAGTTTGTTATGGAAACGCTGCCGCTCAGGCCCGAAAGATTGGCCCAGCTAGAGGACTTCGCACGCAGGCGGGGAAAGAGCACTGCCGACGCTCTCGACGACGCGCTGGCCGACTACCTTGAGTGGGACCGCCAGGACTATCAGGAAGCCGTTGAAGGCGTCCGCCAAGGCTACGAGGACGTGAAGGCCGGTCGCAGTAAACCCGCTGAACAGTTCCTCGATGAATTCGCGCGGAAGCATGGACTTCCGCGTTGAGCTCTCCGAACAGGCCCAGCGCGACATTGCCGGTATCTACGACTGGCTCGAATCGCGACAGGCCGGAGATGCGGGGGAGCACTGGTTCATAGCCCTCCGCACAGCAATCGCGTCCCTGGCGAACCTCCCCTCCCGCTGCCACCTGGCCCCGGAGAATGCGGATTCGCCCGTTGAACTGCGGCAACTCCTCTACGGCCGAACGCCGCATATCTACCGCATCTTGTTCGCCATCGAAAGCGACACCGTACAGGTACTCCATATCCGCCACGGCCGGCGGAGGCGCATAGAGCAGCATATTCAGCCCTGACGCGGTCAACGTAGAATCGGCGTCGCGACCTGCCCCTCGGAGTCGTCGCATGCAGGAGCGGATGCGAGAAGATGTCGACGAGCGCCGCGCGGGATCACAACTCCGCCTTGACGTCGGCGTTGACGTAGAGCTTCCAGCCTTCGTCGCGCCTAGCCCTCGACCGTGCCGCGGCCGAGGATCATCACATCGTCGGACCGCTGCATGCCGATCGCTCGCACATGCAGTGCGTCGTGACCCGCTTGTTCCAGGAGGCTCGCCAGGACTGGCGATAGGGCGTTGTCGACCAGACACCTCATTCGCCCGCGGCGAGAGGCAGGGCACGTTCTCGGACCGCCTCGGCAGCGAACAGCAGCGCTTCGCGGATGTCCTCGGCTTCGAGATCAGGGTAGAGTGCGAGAATCGCTCGGGGCGTCTGCCCTTCGGCGACGAGCCCGACGATCGTCGCGACCGGAATCCGAAGGCCGCGCAGGCACGGGACCCCTCCCATCTGGCGTGGGCTGGTGGTCACTCGCTTGAACTCCATAGGTCACCATTGTATCCGCTGGGCGAGCTCCCGCACCCTGGCACTGCCCGCACCCTTGCACCTTGCACCCTGCACCTTGCACCTAGGCATTAGCCACCTTCGCCTGCCTGAAGAAGTCCGCGGGCATGGGTCGCCTCAATTTCCAGACGAAGCTGATCGGCCGCTCGCCCCTGTAAGAAATGTCCGGCACGTAGTCCACCGTGGGCCGAGGAAGATGTACGGCACGGTGCGGCCGTCCTGCTTCTTGCGACCGCGCACGAAGAGAAAAGAATGCCGAGCGTGGGCGAAATGGCGTAGTCCTTGTAGAGCGTGGAGGGGGAATACTCCCGTTCCGACTTCTCGAGCGTCACGAAGAACAGGTCCGAGTTCGTGCGGTCGTCCCGGACGACGCCGGTCTGCTTCCACGCCGTCTTGTCGAAGTCCAGCAGCCCAAACGCCGTCAGCACATCGTCCACGGTATGCCGCGCATGCACGGACAGCGGGACCCGCGAGACCAACGGAGGCACCTGTAGGGGCGGGCCTTCAGGCCTGCCCATCTCCAACGGATACGTCAGATGGTCCGACTGCTCGTCCAGCAACGGAATCAACTCGCGCAGTTCCTGAACGATGGCCGGATGCGCGCGAAGTAGAGCGACGGACTCGGCGAGCGACGCCGGTGCAATCTTTGAAGGCATGACGGCGAAAGGGAAGCCGGTGACGAGGCGGCGCTCGGCGTCGGTCAGCCCAGCATCATCAACATCAGCATCAACGGACGCCGATTCCGCGAGGCCCAGGAGACGATGATAGGCCGCGAGCCGCAGCGGGTCGTCTACGTGGAGAATCCCGGACAGCCGATCGCCGAGCAGATCCTCGTGTGGTCCCGGCGCGGGCACCGTCAGGCCGGCCTCGCGCTGCAGTCCTGACCAGCACCCGGACCGGTACACATCGTCTATCTCCAGCCCTGTGTCCGCCGACACGGCGAGCGACGGAAGGCCGGCGTCGGTGAAGGTCGTCGTCCTGGTCCAAGGCTACCGTTCGCCCTTCCACGGATCACCCGGCAAGCGCTGAATCAATCGTGACGACACGACGCGTGCGGCTGCCTCGATAGCCGACCAGGGGCCGTGATGCCTGCGTACGACAGATTCCGACTCGGCACCGCGAAACCATCATCTGGGGGGAAGCTCGATGACGGTTGGCTGATGGACTACTCGGTACCGCTCATCCACGAGGCTGACGTTGTAAACGGGGATACCTTCGTAGTTGACGTGCCCGTGGCCATCGTGGATGTGCCCGCAGACCACCAGTCGCGGCCGGACCCTGGCGATCGCAGCCAACAGTTCCCGGCTGCCCAAATGCTCGACCCTTCCTGTGCCGAGATCGAAGGCGCGGTCCCCAATCCCGTAGGGCGGTTGGTGCGATACCAGGATGTCCACGCCAGCCGGAATCCCGGCGTACACGGCTTCGAGCGCCTTGGGTGCCTTCATGAACGCCCACTTCATGAACTGATTGGACCACGGTGTCGCCCACACCGAGATGGACTCGTCTCTCACGGCGACAGTTGTCTCCTCGTCGACGAGGATCTGAAGGCCGGTCGATGTCTTAGCCGGTCGGTCGCCGTGAAAGCTGCATGCCTGGCCACACCAGTCGTGATTGCCCCAGGTCAGGAGCTTGTGGGTGGCGGGTACCTCGGCAAGCCACGGTCGCACATGTCGATCGAACCACGATCGTTGCTGCTCGGGGGCGTGCATCGCCCAAAAGGGCCCGAATCGATCCGGGCACACATCGCCCGCGATGATCAAGAGGTCGCACGGGGGGATGTCCGGCAGGTGGCCGTGCTGATCGCTGAGCGCGACGATTCGCATTGGTGAATCCGCCACAGCAGTGTCTCATCGTCGGCCCTGAAGAGAAACGGTTGAGAAGAAACGGTTGAGAAACTTGACAAGCCTTCGACGACGATGCCATCGTCGTCGTCCGGCGCAGTCGACATCGAAAATGGCGGGTGGATCATGCGGGCGGGTGAAGAGCACGGCAGACGCGCTCGACGATGCCCTGGCCGACTATCTGGAGTGGGACCGCCAGGACTATCAGGAAGCCGTTGAAGCCGTCCGCCAAGGCCACGAGGACGTGAAGGCCGTTTGGCCGCCAGGTTCTTCTCGAACTGGGCGCGGGTAACCCGGAGGCCGTCGCGGGCCATGTACTCGGAAAACGTGACCGCGACTCGGCCAAGATCGACCTGCGGTCGTTCCAGTGCCGTGGCCAAATCGAACAGATCCCGCCCCTGTTTGCGCTGATAGAGCGCCCGCAGCTTGGTGGCCAGCAGTTCGTCGAGCTCGTAGCTGCGAATCTGACAGGAACCCTCGAACCAGCGCGATGCCACGGCGAACTGCACCGGGGTGAAACCGAGGACGGTGAAGTGTTCCCGCGAATTGATCTCGACCTTGAGCCGCAGGCCGAACGGCGGCGCGTCCTCGGAGTCGAACCGGTAGAAGAAGGTGACACGGCCGCCGGTCTGTTTCCATTGCGGTGTGCCAAGCCAGGGATCCAGAATCTCGCGCAGCGTCTGCATCATCGGACCCGCCGGTTCTGCCCGCGTCTGCACGAGATCAATGTCTTCCGAATAGCGCGCGGGCGGCTTCAGATGAAGCTTGTACAGCGCCGTTCCGCCCCGGAACGCCAGCGCCTCGTTCAGGAGCGGATGCGAGAAAATCTCGATGAGGGCGCGGCTGATGACGAGATCTTGCTCGACCTGTGAATCCTGGATCCAGGGTGCGTTCGCCCGCCACTCCGTAATGTAGTCGCGCGGGATCACAGCTCCGCCTTGACGTCGGCGTTGACGTAGAGCTTCCAGCCTTCGTCCCGCCTAGCCCTGGACCGTGACGCGGCCGGCAGGAGAGCGGCCCACTGTCGTGCGTGTTGGCGCACATGCGCCTTGAGCCCAGACGCTTTCTCGCCCAATCCGCCGTGTTCCAGCAGGTATCCCAGCCGTTGCGCCCAGGCGATGGGCGCCGTCGCTGCGGTCGCTGCCAGCTTCTCGGGACCCATCTCGTCAGCCAGTTCAGCGAGCACCGTCGCCGCGTGCGACAGGCCACCTGCGTGGCGCTGGTATGCTTTATCGCTGTTTCTCGCGATGAACGAACGCCTCAGGACCGGTCCACGAGTCCTGATGTTCGATGATCCGGTGGCGCACGTGGATGACATCAACACTCTGTCTCTACTGGATCACCTTCGGGACATCGCCCTGAGCGGGCAACGCCAGATATTCTTTGCCACCGCGGACTCCAAGCTGGCTGGATTGTTTGGTCGAAAATTCAGATTCCTGGGGGACCGATTCAAGCAAATAGAGCTAGCGAGGCGTTAGAGCGGACGACTATGCCTTTGGGACCCGACGACTGTCTCTCTCTGCTTGGTCGTAGGCCTCCAGGATCGCCGGTACGAGTCTTACCGCACCGCGCATGTTCTTGATCGTGACCCACGGTCCATCCTCGCGCTTCGACACTATCCCTGCGCCCTCCAGCGAGGCCCGTGCCGCACCGGGAACCAGCGCCCACACGTGGCCCGCCTGAGGTTTTGGATCGAACCGGCAGAACCGCTTCCCGCGGCTCCAGTACGTGATTCCTACCCCTCTGACCTCGAATGAAGGTTCCTCGAGTTCGGCTCCCGCATGCTGCGCCGCCGTCCTCAGAAAATCCAGTACGTCTTGGGTCGCCGTACTGCACTTGTCGCGAAGCGCATCAAACTCTTTCGCATCCAACCGTTTCATGTTCCTACCTCTTCCCGTTCACCCCACCACAGCGCGTCAAGATGCACTCGGGCAATTCTTTTCTCAGCAGCCAGCTTCGCAGCCACCGCTTGGTACTCCGCGCTTGTCTTGGCCGTGAGGCCACGAACCGTCGCCCAGTTAGAAATGGTTCCTCCCGAGATCCTGACCAAGTGCGATCCGGTAATGCTGTCGAGCGGAACCTCGAAGAAGTTCTCCGCCCGCCCGAGGCCGTATTCATCGCGAAGATACTTCGTGTAAAGACAGTCGCGGAGGAAGATGTTCAGGCCCTTCCGGGCCAGGCCCCAACGCTGGGCCCCTTTCGGGAGCGCTCGCTTGAGGTCGTTGGTGGCGCGGTCGAGCCGAGAACGGAACCGTGACTTGCTCGACGTCCCGAACTGGCCGAGAGGCATCTCGGCTAGGAACTGCCGGGCGGACCGGACCACACCGGCGCTGCCCGCGCCGCGCATGCTGGAACTGCCAATCGCCGCCCTGGCGGTGTGGTGCTGAATGGCACGAAGAAGGTCAGAGTCCACATATCCTCCCGCCGGAAGAGCTGGCGCCTGACGGAGTGTATCGCTAGACTCCACCAGAAGTCCTTCGAAGACATTCATGCGCTACTGGTGGGTCAACCAGAATCAGACGTACCGGGCGGAAGTCCGCGGCAACTTCATGTGGTCGCCGAAGACGAACGCGAACGGCGCGCGCAATCAGTTCTACGACAACATGCGCGAGGTCGCTCCCGGCGACATCGTCTTCTCGTTCTGCGACACGCGGATCAAGTCGACTGGCATCGTCACCGGTACGGCTCAGACGGCGCCGAAGCCGGATTTTGGCAACGCTGGCTTGAACTGGTCCGAGGAAGGCTGGTTCGTTCCGGTCTATTACTGTGCCCTCGAGGCGCCCATCCGACCGAAGGACCATATCGCGGTTCTCCGTCACTTCCTTCCGTCCAGGTACTCTCCACTGCAGGCAAGTGGTGATGGCCTTCAGTCCGTGTATCTGGCGGAAGTGCCCCAGGCCATGGCGGACGCGCTCATCGGCCTGATTGGGCAGCCCTTCTATGACGCGATTGCCGTGCTGACGGCGTTCCCCAGCGGACCGGACGTCGACGACGTCGGCGAACCGGATGTCGAGAGCGACGTCGGGCCCACGTTCCGAGAACAGCTGGTGAAGGCCCGCCGTGGCCAAGGGGTGTTCCGGTCCAGCGTGCTGCTCACCGAGACGGAGTGCCGCGTGACGCGTGTTTCGGATGCGAAACACCTACGAGCCAGTCACATCAAGCCGTGGCGTGATGCGACCAATGCCGAGCGGCTAAACGGTGCGAACGGGTTGTTGTTGTCTCCCCACATTGACCACTTGTTCGACCAGGGCTACATCAGCTTTTCGAATAGCGAGGAATTGCTGGTCGTCCCAGAAGTACGGGCTAACCTTCTTGATAAGTGGGGAATCGACGCAGGGACGAGAGTGGGAGAGTTCAATCGGGAGCAACAGAGCTTCCTCGACTACCACCGAACGGTTGTGTTCAAGGGATCAGGGACTCGGTGAAGCGCTGGATCGCGAAATGAACATCAGCAACAAAGAACTTCACGCGGATGGGTTTGAGCGCAGGGGCACCGTGTACCCTGACGCCGCAACGACCCTACGCGTGGAAATCCATAAAGATAAGGATGTCCATGGGTTCGTCGTCTACGTCATGGTCGTCAACCATGAGTTCATGAAGGCTGGAAAGACCGAAACGCCCTTCAGCAGGCGCATGCACGGCACTTTCAATTCGCTCAAGAACAAAATGGGCGCCCGCGCTGCGCATCCTCGGTATCAGGAGAAAACTTTCAAGGAGCATGCGCAAGCCACGATCCTGGCGAAACAGGAGATCGAATTGTGGGCGCGCAACTTTCCGTCGTTCGAGTTGATGATGGCCAAAGAGAAGGAGTTGAACGACAAGTATCAGGGCCTATGGACGAAGGAAGGAAAACATCGAGCGCGCGGCCGAGCCTAGACCATGAGCACCACGGCGCCACAGTTCGAGAGGTACATCGGCATTGACTACTCAGGGGCGCAAACGCCGACGTCGAGTCTGAAAGGGCTGCAGGTCTATGTGGCCGCTCGCAAGCAGATGCCACGGGAGCAGCGCCGATTGGCCGGCGTTCCTCGACGACTTTCACCGGCACTGGCCCACCGACGGCGACCACGTCTACGTCGATTTCGTGCGAGACGGGATTCGGGGCAACGGTGCCGCACGGGCCGGCAGCACACGGTGGCGTCGCTTGACGGAGAAGCGGGCTGGATCGGCGAAGTCAATCTTCCATTTTGACGTGCCGGGCTCCGTGGCGAAGTCCACTCACTCGGGGCTACCGTGGTTGAGGTATCTCCGCCAGCATGTTGGCCAGGCCGTCCGCTTCTGGCCGTTCGACGGCTGGGAGATTCCAGAGCGGACCGGGTGACCATGACCCAGACGCCAAGAGACACCGCCGCCCGGCTGGGGCACGAGCGTTCGCCAATCTGTTTGCAAAAACCAACGCCAACTGTTAGTTTCTGCAAACGGATTGGCTCGCCATGCCCAGGCCCCCTAGCGTCGCCGACATCGTCGAGGAGTTCCAGGCCGGAGGACGCTACACCTTTACCGAAGCAGCGCTGTCCAGGCGCGCTGGTGGTTCTCGGATTGCCTTGAAAGCGGCGCTACGCCGGTTGAAGGCGAAGAAGCGCCTCGCCAGCCCGAAGCGCGGCTTCTTCGTCGTCGTGCCTACCGAATATCGCGAGGTTGGGGCTCCACCGGCCAGTTGGTTTGTCGACGATCTCCTGCGCTTCCTCCATCAGCCGTACTACGTCGGCCTGCTCACTGCCGCGGGCCTGCACGGCGCTGCCCACCAACAGCCGATGGAGTTCCAGGTGGTGACCGACCGTCCCACTCGCCCGCTGCGAGCTGGGCGAGCAGTCATTCGATTTCATGCAAGTCGTCAATGTCGCCGCAGCCCCGTGGTGCTGATGCAGACGGAAACCGGCACCGTGCGAGTCTCGACGCCCGAGGCGACGGCCTTTGACCTCGTGCGATTTGCTCACGCAGCGGGTCACTTGAGCAATGTCGCGACGGTTCTGGGTGAGCTTGCCGAGAAGATCGATGCCTCAGCCCTGGTTCGGTTGTCCAAACAGTACGCGGCGCCAGACGTGCAACGGCTCGGCTACTTGCTGGATGTGCTTGGCAAGACCGACCTGACCGTGTCTCTCCGTCGCGCTCTGGAGCAACGCCGTTACCGCCCCATTGCCCTGGCCCCTGGGCAGACCACGAGAAGCAAGAAATCGGTGGACGTTCGCTGGCGCGTGAGGCCCAACGAAATCGTGGAGCCGGATCGGTGATTCCACGCGCCCACGTGACGGCGTGGCGGCGCGAGGCTCCGTGGGCCACCGATGCACAGGTCGAACAGGACCTCGTGCTATCGCGCGCGCTCGTCGAGTTGTTCGCTCATCCGCCGCTGGCGAAGGCACTGGCGTTTCGAGGCGGCACGGCCCTCCACAAGCTGTTCTTCGTGCCAGCGAGTCGGTATTCCGAAGACATCGACCTCGTGCAGGTGGACGCGGGCGCCGTTGGGCCGATCCTCGATGCCGTTCGACACGTGCTCAATCCGTGGTTGGGGGCCCCAAAGAGCAGCGCCGCTGTTGCGAGCGCGTCGCTCGTCTATCGTTTCGAAACGACCGCACGACCGGTTCAGCAGATGCGTGTCAAGATCGAAATCAACACGCGTGAGCATTTTGCCGTGCTCGGATACAGGACGCGGCAGTTCAAGGTGAGCAATCCGTGGTTCTCGGGGAGCGCGGCCATCAACACCTATGAGCTCGCTGAGCTGCTGGCCACGAAGCTGCGTGCACTCTATCAGCGTCGGAAGGGGCGAGACCTCTACGACCTCTGGCTCGGGTTAGGACGAGACGATGTGAGGGACGACCAGGTCCAAGAGTGCTTTGAGAGGTACATGAAGGCGAGTGGGGCAGCCGTCTCGCGAGCCCAGTTCGAGAAGAGCCTGGCGGGGAAGCTCGACAGCCAGGTGTTCGTGGACGACCTGGCCCCGTTGATCCGAGACGCGGACAAGTACGATGTCCGCAGAGCGGCCGATGTCGTCCGCACACGATTGATCGCCAGGCTCAAAGGCAAGCCGTGGAAGGCTTCACGCCCATCACCGCCTAGCGAGACGGGCGGGGCGATGTGAGCTCGATTCCTCCCAAGGGCTGCACTCCATGTCCTCTGCACGGACTATCACTGAGGGAACGCCTATGACGAAGAAGCGCCGCGGCGACGCACCAATCCATCCTGGCGAGATTCTGCTCGAGGAATTTCTGAAGTCGTACGACCCGCCCGTCTCGCAGGTCGAGGCGGCCCATCGCATGCACATCCCGAAGGTACGGCTCAACCAATTGATTCGTGGGAATCGTGGCGTGACGCCGGATACCGCGCTGCGGCTCGCCGACCTCACGGGCACGTCCGCGGAGTTCTGGATGAACCTGCAGTGCCGGTACGCCTTGTGGCAGGCCGCGGAGGCGCGCGCGGGCCGGAAGGAATCCAAGATCCAGCCGCTCGCCAAGGCCAGTTAGCGATTCACGCGCTGGATCTCGCGGTGGGGCCGCCGCGCCTTCGTGTCGTCCATGTGCGCCGACAGGTCGACATGGCGGAATGTCACAAATACTACGCCGCGACCACCACGGACATCGCGCCGTGCTTCCTGCGGGTCGGCGTAATCCTGACTTCGACGTTGTGCCCGAGCTCTGTCAGGAACTCCATCAAGCGCTCCACGGAGTAGCTCCCGGAACTTCCCCGCATCAGACGAGACACATTGGGCTGCCTGATGCCGAGCACGGTGCCGGCCTGCGCCTGGGTCAGTTTGCGCTGCGTGATGATGCGGTAGATCTGCAGCATGAGGGTCGCCTTGAACTGTTCAAGCTCCGGATCGGGGAAGCCCAGGTCCGCGAACACGTTTCCGCTGCCCCGCTCAATCTGGATGCCGGTCGTCTTTCTCGCCATACGTCCTCCGCCTCTCCTTGTGGTGCCGCTCCGCCGCGGCCAACCGTCGACCGATGAGGTCGATCTCTCGCTGTGGGGTGGCGATGCCCTTCGTCGATTTCTTCTGAAACGCGTGGAGCACGTACACGACGCCCGCGAATCGCACCGTGTAGATGGCCCGATACGCGTTCGAGTCGAACGGCGCCACGATCTCCAGCACCGTGCGACCGCCAAAACCTTTCAGGGCTTTGACCGACGGGTACTCTTCGCCGCACTGGGCGGCAAATAGGGCCTGGCCGATGTCGCGTTGCACGGCTCGCGGAAAGTCCTTCAGATCCGCCAGCGATGACCCGATCCATTCGACCGGCTTCGGGTCAGCCCGAGGTATACCAGTATCCATATATTGGCATGTCTGTTCAAGCGGAGACTGCGGCAGGGCACAACGGTCGTGGCTGGGCCGACCGCCGAGACCAGGGCAGTTCTACTTCGAGGGCTTCTTCGTACGCAAGTCGGTGTGAAACCGATTCGTGATGCAGGCTCAGCCCGCCATGGACGTTCGCGACCGAATCCTTGGCCCTGAGCATGAGTGGCCTGAGGACCTCGGGCGCGGGCTCGGGGTGTCCTGGGACTTGATATGAAATGCAGACGAGGGTAATAATACTACCCTCACATGCATGGCACATAAAGTCACGACGCGCGATTTCTTCGCCACGCATCCGGTCTTCTCCCTGGACGAGGCGACTCGAGCGCTGGCCCCGAGGCGAGGACGAGCCGCTACGCTCGATCGCCTCAAGCATCACCTCAAGGCCGGCCGGCTCAGAGTCGCGGCCAGAGGCGTGTACGCGGTGGTGCCCGCCGGGGTGCCAGCTGGCCGGATTTCGCCGGACCCGGTCCTCGTCGCACTGGCGATGCGGCCGGGTGCGGTCTTCTCGCACCACACCGCCCTCGAGCTTCTTGGCGCCGCTCATTCGGCCTGGCATCAGTGCACCGTCTATACAGCCAAGGTTCATCGGCCGATGGCCCTTAACGGCACGACGATCCTGTTTCTCGCCAGTCCCAAAGGCCTGACCGGCACACGAGCGCTTGGCACGCGCCGGGTCGAACGACGCGGGCGGCTGGTCGAAGTCACCGGCCCCGAGCGGACGCTCGTCGAGGGTTTTCGGCGGCCCGCTCTCGTTGGCGGGCTCGAAGAACTTGTCACGTCGGCGAGCGGCTTCGCCACGATAGATCTGAAACTCGTCGAGGACGTTCTTCGACGCTACGGAGCGGCGAACCTGTGGGCCGCGGCCGGCTGGTTCCTCGAGCGATTCCAGGAAACCTTCCACGTGTCCGAGGCCGTGCTGAAGCGATTCGAACGCCACCGGCCACAGTCGCCCCAGTATCTCGATCGCGGGACGCGCGGCGGTGTCCTGGTTCGTCGCTGGAACCTGATTCTGCCCGAAGCCCTCGTCGGCCCAGGTGGGCCCGATGAGCGTTAGCCTCGAGTACCTGGAACGCTGCGCCGGCGAGACAGGCTTCCAGGTCGCCTCACTTGAAAAGGTCACCCGACTCGGAGAGCGTCCGTCCTCGGTCAGAACGACAGGATCGAGGTCGACCTCAACTTTCTCTTCAGACAACCCCTCTGGGGAATCGAACCCCGAACGCTGTGGCAGCCGGGCGAACTGGATCGACCGCGGGTCGTGGTCGTCAGTGTGGAGGAACTGCTCATCGGGAAGTTGTCGGCCCTGCTGGACCGCGCGGCGGCCCGTGACGCGTGGGATGTGGCGAACCTTCAGCCGGCGGCTCGCGATGCGATGGGATCGCCTCGATTCCGTCCGTACTTCATCGCCATGGCCGCCACGCTGACGCACCCGCCTTCCGAGTACAGCGAGAGTCGCCTCGCCAGACTCGTGACCGACCGGGCCGTTGAGGAGCAACTCACGCCGATGCTCGCGTCAGCCAAGGCCAAGGCGGCCGGCGATCTGGTCAGACGGTCATGGGCCGTCGTTGGGCCTCTCGTCAATCTGACGGACCGTGAACAGGAATTCCATGCCGCCATCGGTCGCGGCGACCTTCGTTTGGAGCTGTTGTTCGATAGTCGTTCTGAAGACGCGGCCGCGCTGTCCACGCACCCGGCACTGTTGTGGAAGTTAATGAACGTCCGTCAACACGTGGCGAAACGTCAGGCCAGAACGGACACCTGAGACATGGCGCTGAACCCGATCGTCTTCACCGAACTGGTCCGAAAAGCCCATCACCTCAGTCACCCGACTGGAAAGGCGCGTGCCTCGATCCGTTAGAACAGTTCGCGGGCCTATCGGCTGCAACGCTCCGAGCTTTCTCAGGATCAGGCGCTGCTCGACGGTCGTGAACACCGGTTTGACGAGCGACGCCTTCAAGAGTCCCGCTTCGCGCCAGTCTTTGATGAGCACGTCGCCGACGCTCAGGCCGGTCTGGGCAATTCGGCCGGTGATTGCCACCACAATGACGTCTGGTCGATCTCGGTGATACGCGTCGGAACTGACGACGGCCGCCGGGCGTTTCTTGGAGGCGGTCTGGTCCGTTGCACATCCCGAAGGTACGGCTCAACCAATTGATTCGTGGGAATCGTGGCGTGAGGCCGGATACCGCGCTGCGGCGTGCCAGAAGGAATCCAGGATCCAGCCGCTCGCCAACGCCAGTTCTCGCCGAAGATCTTTCACGATCTGCTGACCACAGCCTCTGTAACGGCGTTTGAGTTGGAAGAGCAGCGGTTCGTTGGACCGTTTGGGGACGTGTTTGACGTGTGACGCTTATACCACATATGGTATGGTCGGGAATGGGATGGACTGTCGAAACGCTCGATGAAACCGTAGACGGCGAACTTGCCGACCTCCCCGAGGACATGCAGGCGCGATTCGTCCGGATCACTGAGTTGATCGAGGCCGTAGATTTACCCAACGTCAGGGAGCCGCATGTAAGACATGTCCGCGGCTCAAGACGCCGAACAGTGAAATCGAGATCGCCATTGCGCGAGCGAAGGAGTTAGCCTGAAT
>MELA01000110.1 GCA_001767495.1 Acidobacteria bacterium RIFCSPLOWO2_12_FULL_65_11
GCCAACGTGGGCAGCGAACCGGTACGATGGCTGGAAACCTTCTCGCCCCAGCCACCCTCCGAGAACGTATTCCGGTTCATGGCTGAATGGGAACAAAAAGCCAAAGAGCTGGAGGGACACGTCTGAAGATTGGTCTGGTATCTCTCGGTTGTCCGAAGAACCTCGTCGATTCGGAGGTGATGCTGGGGCTCGCGCGCGACGCTGGCCACGAGTTCACCCAGGACCCATCAGGGGCCGACGTGCTCGTGGTCAACACCTGCGCGTTCATCGACTCGGCCAAACAGGAATCGATCGAGGCCATCCTCGAGATGGCCCGGCACAAGCAGGACGGATCCTGCCGGCGACTGATCGTGACTGGCTGTCTGGCGGAGCGGTATCGGAACGAGCTCACGCGCGAGATTCCCGAGATTGATGCCGTGCTCGGCACCGGTGAGATTCCTCAGATCGTCCAGGCCATCTCCTGCGCCGGCCCGTCAGCGAACGCCGCGCCGCTTGCCTGCTTCAAATCCCCAATCCCGAATCCCAAATCCCTTCCGACGTATATCTACGATGCGAGCACTCCGCGCGTACTCGCCACCCCGCGGCACTACGCCTATATAAAGGTGGCTGAGGGCTGCGACTACAAATGCGCGTTCTGCATCATCCCGACGCTCAGGGGCCACTACCGCAGCCGTGCGCCCGAGTCGATCGTCCAGGAGGCCCGAACGCTGGTCGCGCAGGGCGTCAAAGAGATTCTCCTCATCTCGCAGGACACCACGTTCTACGGCAACGACCGGCACGAGCGTCACGCGCTTGCTCGACTCTTGCGCGCGCTCGATACCATTGACGGCCTCGAATGGATCCGCCTCCTGTATCTCTATCCGACGACGATCGACGACGAGACGCTTGCCGCGATGGCCGAGTGCGACAGGGTGTGCAAGTACATCGACCTGCCCTTGCAGCACGCGTCGGATCCTGTACTCAAGCGAATGAAGCGCCCTGGAACGCGGCAGCACTACGATGCGCTCCTCACACGCATTCGAGAGCGGGTACCGGGCGTCGCGCTCCGCACGACCTTCATCGTGGGCTTCCCGGGCGAGGCCGAGGCCGACGTCGAGGCGCTCTGTCAGTTCGTGAACGACCACGGCTTTGACCATCTCGGCGTGTTCACCTATTCACACGAGACCGGGACATCGGCGTTCGCGCTCGAAGACGACGTGCCAGCCAGGGTGAAGGCGGCGCGACGGAACCGCCTGATGGGCTTACAGAAGCGGCTGGTCAAGACACGGCAGCGCGACCGAATCGGCCAGCAGGCGCGCGTCCTCATCGAGGGGCCGGCGGCCGACCACGAGCTCGTTCTGAAGGCCCGCCTCGCCACCCAGGCTCCCGACATTGATGGGGCGATCTACCTGACCGAGTGCGACCCCACCAGCTACCGGCCGGGCGATTTCGTTGAGGTTCAGATCGTTGGCGCCCGGGATTACGATCTGATTGCGAGACCCGTCGGGTCCGCCTAAAGGCGGACACCACATCCGCGGCGAGGCCGGTTCTGCTATAATTTCGGATTCGGACCCTGGGCTTAGGACCGAGTGGGCGGGTGCCCACTTTTTTTGTTTAGGGCCCTGCAGTTGCCCGACGTCATCGCAAGCGTCCGCGTGCTGGCCGGCCGAGTGGCCGACTCGTACGGGCTCGACCTGTTCGACGTGCAGTTCCGCCGCGAAGGTCGTGGCATGGTCCTGCGCGTGCAGATCGATCGCCCCGGCACCGGGGCGACGGCCGAGGAGAGTGTCAGCGTCGAGGACTGTGCGCGCGTCAGCCGCGACCTGAGTGCGCTGCTCGATGTCGAGGATGTCGTGCCGACGGCGTACACGCTGGAAATCTCGTCGCCGGGGCTGGATCGGCCGCTGCGGCGCGAAGCGGACTACGCGCGGTTTGCGGGCCGCCGGGCCAAGCTGGTCGTGGGCACCGCCGTCGATGGCCAGATGTTCTTCAAGGGGCGGCTCGGCGGCATCGAAGACCGCGCGGTTGTGATCGAGACCGATGACGGACGGCGCCACCAGGTGCCGATGCACGTGATAACGCGAGCGAACCTGGAAGTGGAATTCTAGAACAATGTCGAATCCTCTGCAGCAGACCATCGAGGCCCTGGCCAAGGAAAAGGGCATCGAGCCCGACGTCGTCATCAGCGCGATCGAGGAGGCGGTGGCGACCGCGTCGCGCAAGTACTACAAGACGGGCGAAAACCTCAAGACGCGCTTCAACATGGAGACCGGCCAGGTTGATCTGTTCGCCCTCAAGCAGGTCGTGCAGGACGTGACGAGCCCGGCGACCGAGATCGCGATCGACGAAGCGCGCCAGATGTACCGGCAGCTCTACGGCGAGGAAGTCGCCAGCAGCATCGAGCTCGGCGACGAGATGGAGTTCCCCAAGCCCACCGAAGTCCTGGGCCGCATCGCCGCGCAGACGGCCAAGCAGGTCATCTTTCAGAAGGTCCGTGAGGCCGAGCGCGAGCACATCTTCGCCGAATACAACGATCGGGTCGGCGAGGTCGTGAGCGGCACGATCAAGCGGTTTGAAAACGGCGAGATCATCATCGAGATCGGCCGCATCGAGGCGGTCCTGCCCCGCAAGGAGCAGTCGCGGGCCGAGAGCTATACGCCGGGCGAGCGCATCCGGACCGTCATCAAAGGTGTCAACCGCAGCGCCAAGGGGCCGCAGATCGTGCTCTCGCGCACCGATCCGGCCCTGCTCATCAAACTATTCGAGCAGGAGGTCCCGGAAATCTACGACGGCACGGTGATAATCCGCGGCGCCGTGCGGGAGGCCGGCGACCGCGCCAAGGTGGCCGTGTTCTCTCGCGAGCGCGACGTCGATCCGGTCGGCGCCTGCGTCGGCATGAAGGGCACGCGCGTGCAGTCGATCATCCGCGAGCTGCGTGGCGAGAAGATCGACATCGTCGAGTTTTCCGACGATCCCGTTGCGTTTGTCACCAACGCACTCAGCCCGGCAAAGATCCAGCGCGTGTCGATCGTCAACGACCGCGAGCGCGTCGTGGAAGTCGTCGTCGAGGACAAGCAGCTCTCGCTGGCCATCGGCAAGAAGGGCCAAAACGTGCGCTTGGCCGCCAAACTGACCGGCTGGCGCATCGACATCAAGAGCGAAGAGGAAAAGCGGCGCGAGGTCGAGGCCGAGCTGACGGGGCTCGAGGTTGGAGCGGCGGAGTAACCGGCCGAAGACGTGACCGGCGAGACGCCGGCCGCCGAGGCCCCCGACCAGCCGGCACCGTACGTACTGCCCGGCATCGGAGAGAAGATCGTGCGCAAGCTGATCGACGCCGGGCTGGCCACGCGCGACGAGGTCAGAGGCACGACCGTCGAGCGATTGTCGGAGATCCCGGGTATCGGCGAGAAAACGGCCGAGAAAATTCTCGCCGCAGCGCAGAGTGAAGTCGAAGCGACGCCGGAAGGCCCGGCGGACGCTCAGGAGTCGTAGTTGGCCACAGTCCGGATTTACAGGGTCGCGGAACTCGTCGGCATGACGAGCCAGGAAATCGTCTCGCTGCTCAAGCGCGAGCACGGGATCGACGTCAAGAGCGCCTCCAGCACCATCGAGGAGGTGGTCGGGCGCCAGCTCGTCGAGCGCCTCGCCCGTCAGCGGAACGTCTCGCTGCCAAGCGGCGACGTGTTCGCCGAAACGCCGGTGGTCAAAGGCAAGAAGGGCGCCCAGTCCAGGAAGCCCGCCGAGCCGCCCAAGCCCGTCGCACCGGCCTTGCCGCCGCCGCGCCTCGTCAAGACCGTCAAGCCTGCCGCACCAGTGGCCGCCGAGACCGAGGCGGCCGTCGACATGGAGCCGGCGCTGATCGCCAAAGCGCCCGAGCCGGTCGCGCAAGAGCCCGCCGGGCCAGCCGTGTACGCCGAAGGCTCCGAGCCTGCACCGCTCGCCGACGCGTCTGCGGCCCCGGTTGAATCACCGGTGGCGGCCGTGGCCGCCACACCGGAGCCGCCGGCTCTCAGACCGAGCGCCGGTCGCGTCGTGCCGCCCACGATCCGGCTGCGCATCGAAGAGCAGCGTCCGACCTCGCCACCCCTCCCGCTCCCAACGACTCCGGCCCGCCGCGTGCCGCGGCCGGCGCCAAGAACTCCACCTCCGATGGCCGCTCGCCCGGCTTCGGCCGCGCCTGGGCAACCGGGCACGGCCACCGCCCGTCCGCCGATGCAGGCGCGGCCCGGAGGTGCGGGAATGCCCGCGCGTCCGATGTACACGCCGCGGCCGACGACACCACCGGGCGGACCACGTCCGCTGCCGTCACCGCCCGTTCGGACGCAGCAGCCCGGCATGCCGCCACGGCCCGGACAGCAGTATCCACATCGCCCCGGCATGCCCTATCGTCCTTCGTACCAGTCGCGGCCCGGTGGCGCGGGGCGCCCCGCGGCAGGTCAGCGTCGCGAGCACGCTCGGCCGGCCCCGCCGCCAATGGCGGTCCCGCCGCCGCCGGTCACGCGGACCATTACGCTCGCCGAAGGCATGACGGTCAAGGATCTCGCGGCCAAGCTCGATATCCGTGTGAAGGACGTGCTCGGCAAGCTGCTCATGAAGGGGTTGATGCTCACGATCAACTCCACGCTCGACACCGAGACCGCCATGATGATCTCGCGCGAGTTCGGAGCCGACGTCCAGATGCGGAGCTTCGAGCAGGAGCTGCTGCAGGTCGACACCGACGAAGCGCGCACCGAGGACGTCGTCACCCGCGCGCCGGTCGTGACCGTCATGGGCCACGTCGATCACGGCAAAACGAGCCTCCTCGATGCGATCCGGACCACGCGCGTCGCCGAGCGCGAGGCGGGCGGCATCACGCAGCACATCGGGGCGTACCACGTCACGATCAACGGGCGCGATATCGTGTTCCTCGACACCCCAGGTCACGAGGCCTTCACGCTGATGCGGGCCCGAGGCGCCAAGGTCACCGACATCGTCTTCCTGGTGGTCGCCGCCGACGATGGCGTCATGCCGCAGACCAAAGAAGCGATCGACCACGCACGAGCGGCCAACGTCCCGATCGTCGTCGCCATCAACAAGATCGACAAGCCGAACGCCAACCCCGAGCGCGTCAAGCGCGAGCTGACCGACCTGGGGCTGATGCCGGAAGAATGGGGCGGCCAGACGGTCACCGTCGAAGTGTCGGCGAAGAAGAAAGAGAAGATCGAGCTGCTCCTCGAGATGATCCTGCTCGTCAGCGACATCGGCGAGCTGAAGGCCAACCCGATGCGGAATGCCTCGGGCGCGGTGCTCGAAGCCAAGCTCGACAGAGGACGCGGCCCGGTGGCGACCATCCTCGTGCAGGATGGCACGCTGCATGTGGGCGACACGTTCATCGCCGGTCCGATCGTCGGACGCGTGCGGGCGCTCATCAACGACCGCGGCCGCCCGGTCAAGTCGGCCGGCCCCTCGACGCCGGTCGAAGTGCTCGGTCTGGACGGCCTCCCGCAGCCCGGCGACGCCTTCCAGGCGCTGGCGGACGCCGCCAAGGCCCGGCAGATCGCCACCTTCCGCCAGGATCAGGCCAAGAGCCGCGCGCTCGGCGCCAAGAGCGGCCGCCTGACGCTCGAGTCGCTGCAGGCGCAGATCGCCGAGGGCGGGATCAAAGAGCTGCCGATCATCATCAAGGCCGACGTGCAAGGCTCCTCCGAGGTGCTCGCCGACACGCTGACGAAGCTCACCGACGAGAAGGTGAAGATTCGCATCATCCACTCCGGCGTCGGCGCGATCAACGAATCGGACGTATTGCTGGCGTCGGCGAGTAACGCCATCATCATCGGCTTCAACGTCCGACCCGATCGGAACGCCGAGGGCATCGCCGAACGCGAGAAGGTCGAGATCCGCCTGCACTCGGTCATCTACAACGTCACCGACGAGATGAAGAAGGCCATGACGGGGCTCCTCGAGCCGACCTTCAAGGAAACCCGGCTCGGCATCGCCGAGGTGAGGAACACCTTCAAGGTCCCGAAATACGGCACGATTGCCGGCTGCCTGGTCACCGAAGGGCGCATCACGCGGGCTGGCGAGGCCCAGGCGCGGCTGCTGCGGGACAACGTGGTCGTCCACGAAGGCAAGATCGGATCGCTCCGCCGGTTCAAAGACGACGTCAGCGAGGTCAAGAACGGGTTCGAGTGCGGCATCGGCTTCGAGCGTTTCAACGACATCAAGATCGGCGACCTCATCGAGGTGTTCGTCATGCAGCGCGTGGCCGTGACGGCGTGAGCACCTGCGTCGGCTTGCTCACCGTCGAGCTGCATGTGCCTGCGTCGCAGTCCCTCAAGGACAAGCGTATGGTGCTGCGGCGGTTGAAGGATCGGCTCAGCAAGTTCAACGTGTAGAACCTTTCGAAAATGTCGCAAGGCTCTCGTCCCAGCCGTGTCGCCGACCAGATTCGAGCCGAGCTCGCCGGTCTGCTCGCGCGTGACGTGCACGATCCGGGCATCGGTTTCATCACGCTGACACGCGTCGAGGTCAGCCCGGATCTGCAACTGGCGCGGATCTTCTATACGGCGCTCGGCGACCAAGGCACACGCCGCGCGAGTGCCCGGGCGCTCGAGCGCGCCGTTCCGTTCCTGCGCCGCCAGGTCGGGTCGCGCCTGCGGCTGCGACGCGTGCCCGAGCTCAGATTTTTCTACGACGAATCGATCGAGGGCCAGGACCGCATCGAGCGACTTCTCAACGACATTCACGCCACGGAGCGCCCTAAAGAATGAGGCCCGCGGTGGGGCCCCACGAGCCGTAACTCATGAATCCTGACCTGCACAAGATCGCAGAGGCGATTCATGCGGGGCGTCGCTTCGTCATTTCCTCCCACGCGCGCCCCGATGGCGACGCGATCGGATCCGAGATGGCTGCCGCTTACGCCCTCAGAGCACTCGGCAAGCAGGTGCGCGTGGTGAACGCCGACCCCGTCCCGGCGCCGTTTCTGCCATTTCCTGGCGTGACGGAGATCGAGATCGCCTCAGAGGTCGCCGGTGAGTTCGACACCGCGATCATCATGGAGTGCAGCCATCTGGCACGCACCGGCGTGAAGGGCCTCGATCGGGGCGTGGTCATCAACATCGATCACCATCCAGGCAACTCGTCCTACGGCCAGATCAACTGGTTCGACGGCACCGCGGCGGCGTGCGGCGAGATGGTTTTTGACCTGGTCCGCGCCATCGGCGCGCCGTTCAGCCGCGAGGTCGCGACCCACATCTACCTGGCCATCCTGACCGACACCGGGTCGTTTCACTTTTCGAGCATCTCGCCGCGAACCTTCGACATCTGCCGGGACGCGCTCGTGGCCGGCGTCGATCCGGTTCAAGTAGCGCGCTCGGTCTACGACAGTAATAGTCTCGGCCGGCTCAAACTGTTTGGCGCGGCCTTGAACGGCCTGCAGATTGATCCGACCGGTCGAATCGCCGTCGTGTACCTCGACCACGCCATGGCACGCACGGCCGGCGGCACCTATGACGACACCGAGGGCCTCATCAACGAGCCGCTGACCGTCAAGGACATCCAAGCCGTCGTCTTCTTCAAGCAGATTGAGGGCGATGAGTACCGCGTCAGCATGCGATCGAAGGGCGACGTGGACATCAGTGCGATCGCGAAAGAGTTCGGCGGCGGCGGGCACAAGAACGCGGCGGGCTGCTCGGCGAGCGGCCGCATCGACGCGCTGCGGGAGCTGTTCATCGAAAAGATCCAGGGCGCGATTGAATTACAGGATGTCAGGATCGCAGGATTGCAGAAATGATCGAATAGGCGGGCTTCGCAAAGTGAGCCGACCTGTCTCAGTGTTCGATACCGAGCAACTTTGTGTCAAAGACAGTGACCCAGTACGAAGTGATCCCGTTGCCAAAGTCAAGCACCCGCACCCTACGAACAGGCACTACGTCAAACTGAATACCGACGATCCGGCCCTCCAGCTGAATTTGCGCGCCAGCCTCGACAGCGTGCCACGCAGCCTCACTATCCTTGAGCGCGAACGCGGCGACGTTCGCGCCCGTGTTTCCGGCGTCCATCTTCAGTTCGATGCGTGGCCCCTGATCGGGGTACTCGTCTGAGGCCTTGGCGACTTTGCCGAACACTGCTGACCAACGGACGGTTTGACCACCGTACTTCTTCATGATGTCCCATTTGTCGGCCGGCACAACCCCACCGCGGCTCAGCGTCTCAAGCGTCACTTTCGGCTTCTTCCCATCCCATCGCTTGAGCTCATCAATGAATTGGGGGAAGGAGCTTTGCCATTCCGGCTGACCCTGAGCGACCTGAGAATGGACAGGGTCACCAACGGAGGCTGAGGGCGTGCCGGAAGCAGGCTCACCCTGCTCGGGCGCATTGGAGGCGCAGGATAGCTGCAGTGACGCAATCAGCAGCACGCCGGCGGCCTGTTTGATTGAGAATGTCATCGATCTCCTCATCGCTGCTGTCACAGCGGTATCCCTGTCGGGTGATCTTAGCAGAACCAGCGAAGCCGGCTCTTTACTTTTCCCGTCAATCCTGAAATCCTGCACTGGCAATCCGGCCGTTCTGCCGTTCTGCGATCCTGCAATCTCATGGACGGTCTTCTCGTCATTGACAAGCCCTCGGGACCCACCTCCCATGACGTAGTCGCGCGGATCCGCCGGCTGCTCGGCGAGCGGCGCGTCGGCCACACAGGGACGCTCGACCCGGCCGCGACCGGCGTGCTGCCGCTCGTCGTCGGTCGCGCGACCCGTCTCGCGCGGTTCTTGAGCGAGCGCGGCAAGTCGTACGACGCAGACATCTCGCTTGGCGTCGCGACCGACACCTACGACGCCGAAGGCACGCCGCTCGGTCCGCCGTGCCAGGGTCCGCTGCCGTCGCGCGAGGCCATCGATCGCGCGCTCGATGCCTTTCGCGGGACCTTCATCCAGCAGCCCCCCGCCTATTCGGCAAAGAAGATTGCGGGCCGCCGGAGCTACCGGATCGCCCGTGCGGACGCCCGACACGGCAGGCGCGACGGATCCACGACGAGCCTCCTCCGGCGTCTGCCGGAGCCGGTGCCGGTCACCATTCAGCGGATCGAGATCCTGGCGCTCGAGGCGGCGCGCCTGAGTCTGAGGGTGGACTGCTCGGCCGGCTGCTACGTCCGTGCGCTGGCACACGACCTGGGCGAGCGGCTCGGCATCGGCGCACATCTGGCTGGGCTCCGTCGCACGCGAAGCGGCGACCTGACGCTCAGCGAGGCGGTCGAGCTCGACGCCATCGATCGTGAACCCGATCTGGCGGTGCGCGCCCTCATACCGCCCGCTCGCATGCTGTCGAGCCTCCCGGCGGTCACGCTCACGCCGCAGGGCGTCCACCGTGCCGTACACGGGCAAGACCTCGGACCCGCCGATGCTGAACAAGGGCTCGGGAGTCTTTTTCGGGCTTCCCCGTCGGCCAAGACGTCCGAGTCCTTGTTCGTTCGGTTGTTCGATGCGCAGGGCGAGCTCATCGCGATTGGCGCGCCGGCGCGTACGCCAGGATTTTTGCACCCTGCCGTTGTTCTGGTGTAACATCCTCGCTTTGTTGGTGTAGAGGATTTTGTCGGCATACGGCGGCTCGGTTCATTCTGGGCCGTTCGTGGAGGATGTCGCAGGTGGTGTTGACCAAAGATCGCAAGTCGGCGCTGATTGGCAGTTACAGGACCCACGACGCAGACACCGGCTCCCCCGAAGTTCAGGTCGCGATTCTCAGCGAGCGCATCAACTATCTGACCGAACACTTCAAGGTGCACGCGAAGGATCATCATTCGCGTCGCGGGCTGTTGATGCTGGTCGGCCGTCGGCGCCGGCTTCTCGATTACCTCAAGGCGAAGGACGCCGAGCGGTACGCGGATCTCATCAAGCGTCTCAATATCAGGAAATAGCCTCAAAATCAAAACTTAGAAGTGAAAAGTCAAAAGGACTTCGTCTCGCTCCTTCTAAGTTCTCACTCTTAAGTTTGAATTCTGTATGACTACCCGCGAACTCTCCATCAGTAACAAACCGTTGCGTTTCGAAACCGGCAAGCTGGCCAAGCAGGCCGGCGGATCAGTCATCGTCCGCTACGGCGACTCGGTCGTGCTCGTCACCGCTTGCCGCGCCGCGAGCTCGCGCGTCGGCATCGACTTTCTTCCCCTGACGGTCGACTATCGCGAGTACACGTACGCCTCAGGGCGCATTCCCGGCGGCTTCTTCAAGCGAGAAGGCAAGTCGGCCGAAAAAGAGGTGCTGACGAGCCGCTGCATCGACCGGCCCATCCGGCCGCTGTTTCCCCCCGGCTGGCGGTACGAGACGCAGATCATCGCGCTGGTGCTGTCGGCGGATGCCGAAAACGACACCGATGTGCTGGCCATCACCGGCGCGTCGGCCGCTCTTGCGCTCTCCGAGATTCCGCTCGAGAAGACCATCGCCTCGGTGCGTGTTGGACTGGTGGACGGCCAGTTGGTCATGAATCCGACCTTCGAGCAGCGCAAGCAGAGCAAGCTCGACCTCCTGGTGGCCGGCAGCCGAGACGGCATCGTCATGGTCGAGGCGGGCGCCAAAGAGGTCAGCGAGGCACAGGTGGTCGAGGCGCTCGATGCGGCGCACGCCGCCATCCGGCAAATCGTCAGCACGATCGAGGATCTCGCCCGGGAGGCTGGCAAGAAGAAGCTGACGGTGCAGAAGAAGGAAATCCACCACGACTTTTATCGCGAGGTCGAGGTCAAGGTACTGGTGCCGCTGACCGAGGCCATGCGGCTCCGCGGCAAGATCGAGAGTTACGATCGCGTGGACGAGGTCCTCGAGGAGCTGGTGGCCTCGATCCCCGAAGGCGAAGTCGAACGGAGGCTCGAGGCCAAACAGATCTTCAAGGAGCTGAAGGAAAAGGTCCTGCGCGACGAAGTGCTCGAGCGTGGAGCGCGGCTCGACGGACGCGCGTTCGACGAAGTCCGCGCCATCTGGATCGAGACGGGCGTCCTGCCCCGCACGCACGGCTCGGCGGTGTTCACGCGCGGCGAAACGCAGGCGCTCGTCACCTGTACGCTCGGCACGGCCGATGATGCACAGAAGATCGAAACCTTCGAGGGAGAGACGTGGAAGAGCTTCATGCTCCACTACAACTTCCCGCCCTTCTCGGTCGGCGAAGTCGCGTTCATGCGCGGCCCCGGCCGGCGCGAGGTCGGCCACGGCGCGCTGGCCGAGCGCTCGCTCGCGCCGATGCTTCCGAGCGAAGAGCAGTGGCCGTACACCATCCGCGTCGTCTCCGACATCCTCGAGTCGAACGGCTCTTCGTCGATGGCGTCGGTCTGCGGCGGCTCGCTCGCGATGATGGACGCCGGCGTGCCGCTCAAGAGCGCGGTCGCCGGCATCGCCATGGGCCTGGTGATGGACGAGAAGACCGGCAAGTACGCCGTCCTGAGCGACATTGCGGGCGCCGAGGATCATTACGGCGACATGGACTTCAAGGTCGCCGGCACGTCGGATGGCATCACAGCGCTGCAGATGGACATCAAGGTCGCCGGCATCACCACCGAGGTCATGCGCAAGGCGCTCGAACAGGCGCGCCGCGGGCGCCTACACATCCTCGACAAGATGCGCGACACCCTCGCCGCGCCCCGCGCAAACATCTCGACGTTCGCGCCTCGCATCATCACCATCCGGATTCCGGTCGATAAGATCCGCGACGTCATCGGACCGGGCGGCAAGATGATTCGGAGCATCATCGAGCGGACGGGCGTCAAGATTGACGTGGAAGACGACGGCCGCGTGAATGTCGCGTCGGCTGACGAGAATTCAGCGCAAAAGGCCATCTCGATTATCCAGGAGCTCACCGCCACGCCCGAGCTCAACAAGACCTACCTCGGCAAGGTCCAGCGCATCACCGACTTCGGCGCCTTCGTCGAGATCATGCCCGGCACCGACGGGCTGCTGCACGTGTCGGAGATTGCCAACCACCGCGTCAAGGACGTGCGCGACGAGCTCAAAGAGGGCGAACAGGTCATGGTCAAGGTCATCAATATCGACCCGACGGGCAAGATTCGCCTGAGCCGGAAAGCGCTGCTGCAGGAGGGTGCTCCGGCCCAACAACGGTGATGCCGCCGGTGTATTGATGATTGCGGATTGTTGATTGATGATTTCTCGGTCCGGCTGAAGCCGGACACTACGTACGACGGCAGAATTCCAATCCACAATCAGCAAAGCGGCAACCCGCAGTTGGTTCTTCGCCAATCCACAATCAACAATCATCAATCCGCAATCAGCAATTCACGATTCACCGCCCGTGTCGTTGTGCAGCCGCAATCCTTTCGCCGAGCGGCGGATGGCTGTAGAAGAGCCACTGCACGATCTTGGATGGATGCTCCTCCGCAAGGTTCTGCGCGCCCAGCCGACGCATGGCCGAGATGAACGCGGTCGGATTCCTCGTCAGATCCAGCGCAAACCGATCGGCGCTGCGCTCGTAGGCACGGGACATCGCGTGCGCCACGGGCACCATCACCAGTGACACCCCACCCGCGGCCAACAGAAGCAGCGGAAGCCCTGCCGGATCGGCGACGTCCCGAAGGCCTAGCCTCCCGCTGAGCCCGGTCAAGACGCGCGCGGCCAGGTAGAACCCCGCCAGGATGAGGCCGCTTTCGAAAACGATGCCCTTCCAGATATCCCCGTGCACGTGGTGCGCCATCTCGTGCGCGAGCACCACCTCGATCTCATCGTCCGAGTACTGGGCCAGCATGGTGTCCGAGACGAGAATCCGTCTCGTGTTGCCGATGCCGGCGAGCGCCGCGTTGGCCTTCTTGGTCTTCTCGCCCAGGCCCCACTCGTACACGCCCAGCACGCGGGCGCCGGCGCGCTCGGCCAGCGCCATCAGCCGCGCGCGAAGCGATTCGCGACCGAGCGGCCTCACCGTGTAGAAGAGCGGCAGCAGCAGCACCGGCACCAGATTCGTGAGGCCGATGATGAAGAGGGCAAACAGGAGGGAGGCGCCGAGCCACCACCAGTCCGGCGAGAGCCGGATAAGGAAATAGATGAGGCTAGCGCCGCCACATGCGAGCGCCAGGCCGATCCCAAACGACTTGATCTGATCGATCGCCCAACCGCCAATCGACTCGTTCGACAGGCCGTAGCGATGCTCGACGACGAACCCGTTGTAGAAACCGAGCGGCAGGCTGGCGATCTCACTGGCAAGCGAGAGGAGGAGGACGTAGGCAGGAATGGACGCCGCTGGCACCCACGCCGATGGGAACAGCCGGCCGGTCAGCGCCTCGGCCGCGTTTCGGAACACGATGGTGAGGTCGGTCGCGAGCAGACCTCCGAGCAGCAGAACACTCCAGGCTAGTGAGACGAGACTCGCCTGTCTCTTGAGCCTGTGATAACGGCTCGCTTTGTCTTCATTCATCACTGCGTGGGGCCCCACCCCCACGCCTGACACGCTCGGGCCATCTTCCAGGCTCGCGGGGCCCCACCCCCGCTCGTTCGGGCCGCAGGCGCTGCCCTCGCGTGTATCCAGAACAGAACGTCACCGAGTCGTCCTGTCACGACGCAGCGCCTTAGTTCAGCTGTACTGAGATCAGCTTCGACACGCCTGGCTCTTCCATCGTGACGCCGTAGAGCCGGTCGGCGATCTCCATCGTCTTGCGGTTGTGGGTGATCACGATGAACTGCGTGTGCTGCTGCATGCCCCGCAGCATCTCCACGAACCGGCCGATATTCGCGTCGTCGAGCGGGGCGTCGATTTCGTCGAGCAGGCAGAATGGACTCGGCTTGTACTTGAACATGCCGAACATCAGCGCGATGGCCGTCAGCGCCTTCTCGCCGCCTGAGAGCAGCTGCACACTCTGCAGGCGCTTGCCCGGCGGCTGCGCAATGATCTCAATCCCGCTCTCGAGCGGATCGTTTTCGTCAATCAGCGTGAGCCCGGCGCGGCCGCCGCCGAAGAGCGTGCTGAACGTCTCCTGGAAGTTGTGATTGATGGCGGCAAACGCGTCGCTGAAGCGCTGACGCGTCGTCTCGTCGATGCGCTTGATGGCTTCGCCCGTCTGGGCAATCGACTCGACCAGATCCTTCCGCTGCGCGGTCAGAAACGCGTGACGCGTCTCGAGTTCGTCGAACTGCTCGATCGCCATCATGTTCACCGGCCCGAGGCGGTCGATTTTCTCACGCAGCCTGGCGATGGCCTCTTCCGTGCTGATTGTGCGTTCCGTCGTGGCCTGCACCGTTGTCGTGTCTGGCTCAAGCCGGACACGACTTGGATCAACCTCAGACTCCTCGTCCGGCTCCTCCGCCTCGATCGCGCGGACGTCCGGTGTCAGACTGCCGGCACGCTCGAGGGCGTCAACTTCCGCGATCACGTCGTCGAGCGTGGCCTGCACGCTCTCGGCGCACGAGGCTGCCAGGTGCGACAAGTCTGATTCGGCCGTCGCGCGTACCACATCGAGCTCGGCGACCATCCGTCGGAGTGCCTCGAGCGAGCCGCGCTCGCTTTTGAGCGCTGCGTCCCGCACGTCGGCTCCAGCTCTGAGCGTCGACACGCCATCATCCACGCGCTGCACCTCCATCCGCAGCGAGTCGAGGGCCCGCACACTCCCGTCGAGTTCCGCCGCTCCCGCGACGATCGCGGCCGCGAGCTCGTCGACGCGGCGGCGATCGGTATCGAGCTCGGCGCCCAGGACGTCCGTGCGAGCCTCGAGGTCGGCGGCTGCTTCTCCCAGCCGGTCCGCTTCGGCGGCGAGGGCGGCCGACCGCTCGACGAGCGCCGCGTGGCCAGCCCGCGCCTCGGCCGCACGTCGGCTGAGATCCTCGGCCGACTCCCTCGCGTCGGCCAGCCGCCGCTGGGCAGCGGTCAGTCGCCCCTCGGCGTCGCGCTGTTCGTCCTGCAACCGGACGATGGACGCGCGGGCCTCTTCCTGACGGCGGTCGAGACCGTCGCGCTCTTCCTCGGCCTGCCGCCGTTCGCGCGCCAGCTGCTCGCTCTTCTGGAACAGACGCTCGGCTTCGTCGGTCGCATGCTGGAGGTCGGCCTCCAGGCCGACCATGACCTTTTCTCGATTGTGCTGCTCTGCGTCGAGCTCGGCGATGGTGTTCGAGATCTGCGCCATGGCCGATTCGAGCGCGGCGGTCTCTTCGGCCAGACGGGAAAGGGCTGCGCGGTCTGCTCGAACGCGCTCTCCCAGTTCCTTGATTTCACGCTTTGTTTCGAGGATGCCGCGAGCGCCGCCGCGGCCGCCGCCAGTCACCAGCTGCGGGCCGTGAAAGATGACGCCGTCGGTCGTGACGACCGGCTGCGCGGTCTCACGGCTCGCCTGGTGTGCGCGCTCGTACGAATCGGCGATCCACGCATCGCTCATCGCGCGACGAATCGGCTCGGCGAACGGGCCGTTGACGCGAACCACAGACGAAAGCAGTCTCAGGCCACCGGGAACGGTCCGGCTAAAGCCGGACACTACATCTGTTTCGTCCACATCTGTTTCGTCCACATCCGTTGCGTCCACCTCTGTTCTGTCGTGTCCGGCGCCGGCGTGTTCGTCGTCGTGTTCGGCTTCAGCCGGACCTGACGTGATCAGGAACCCGCAGCGGCCCGCGTCCGCCTCACGGACGAGCTCGAAGCCGGCCACGGCGTGCTCCGGCCGCTCGACGACGACATGCTGCAGCAGGTCGCCGAGGCAGGCCTCGACGGCGCGTTCGTAGCCCGGATCGACCTCGAGATAATCGGCGACCGCGCCCCGCTGCTGGACGTTGCTGTTGGCGCCGTTCGCCTGGGCGAGCACGGCCCGCGGCGCGTCACCATACGCCGCGTGCGTCGCGTCGAGCTCTTCGAGCGACTTGAGCCTGGCTTCGAGACCGGCGAGCTCCTGCTCGCGCGCCCGCACCGACTTGGCGCGCCATTCGTGTTCGACGCGGGCCGCCGCCAGATCGGACTCGCACTCGGCCCGCGCGATCCGCGTCGCCTCCACATCCTGGCTGGCGAGGCCAAGTCGATCGGCCGAGGTCGCCCGTTCGACGGCCACCCGCTCGGATTCGATGCGCGCATCGTCAGACTCGACGCCGAGCTTGTCCAGACTCTCCGCCACACGGTCGCGCGAGAGCGACGCGTGCTCGAGGGCATGACGAAGGGCCGTTGCCGAATTGATGGCCGAGAACACGTCGCCCCGCGAGACCTCGACAGCGGCCTCGAGCGCTTCGAGCCCTCGATACGCAGACTCATAGGCCTGGGTCTGACGCGCCAGGGCTTCCGCGGCACGCTCGCGTTCGGCGAAGGCCCGAGCCGCCTGCTCGCGTTTGGCGAGAAGCGCCGCCCGGGCGGGCTCGCGACGGGACTCGAGCGCCTCACGTTCTGCGGCGACGGCCGCCGTCTTTGCGCGGAGCGTGGCGACCTGCTCGCGGTCGAACCCGATCTGCTGCTGTTGGCGGGTGATGGCCAGCTCGCGCGCGTGGGCGGACTCCCGCGCCCCGGTGGCGCGCGACTCGGCCTCCACGAGCTCGATGCGCAGGCGCGCCACGTCGGCCTCCGCCTGCGCGACCCGTGCGGCCGCAACCGACTCCTGTTCGCGGGTCTCCGCCAAACTCGTCCGCGCCGACTGGATCACCGCCGCCAGCTGCCGGTACCTATGCGCGAACAGCACTTTGTCCCAGCGCCGCAACTCGTCGCGCAGCTTCTGGTACCGGCGGGCCCTGGCCGCCTGACGCTTGAGCGTGCCGCGCTGCTTGTCGACCTCGAAGACGATGTCGTCGACGCGCAACAGGTTCTGCTGGGCGGCTTCAAGCTTGAACTCGGCCGCCCGACGCCGCGACTTGTACTTGGTGACGCCCGCCGCTTCTTCGATGAGCTGCCGTCGATCCGTCGGTCGAGAGCTGAGAATCATGCCGATCTTGCCCTGCTCGATGATCGCGTAGGCCTTCGCGCCAAGCCCCGTGTCCATCAGCAGGTCGTGCACGTCGCGCAGCCGGCACACCTGACCGTCAATCAGATACTCGCTCTCGCCAGAGCGATATAGCCGACGCGTGACCTCGACTTGGCGGGCGACAGACTGAATGAGCTCTTCGGCCGCCGTCACGCTCAGGGTCCGGCTAAAGCCGGACACTACGTCCCCCGGCGTCACGGCCCCCGGCGTCACGGCCGCGGTGTGATGACTGTTGCCGCGGCCGTCGGCATTGCCGTGCCCGTCGCCGTGCTCGCCAGCAAACGCAGGTCCGCTCACGGCCTTCAACACACCGGCTAACCGCAGCCGGACTTCGGCCGTGGCCGTGGGCTTGCGGGCGTCGCTGCCGCTGAAGATGACGTCCTCCATCCGGTCGCCACGCAGGCTCTTCGGGCTCTGCTCACCCATGACCCAGGTGATCGCGTCGGCCACGTTGCTCTTGCCGCAGCCGTTCGGCCCGACAATCGCCGTCACACCAATGTCGAACGACAGTTCGGAGCGGTCGGAGAACGATTTGAAGCCGTTAATTTCCAGACGTTCGAGGCGCATGGCCTACACCCTTGACCTACATGTAGTGTCCGCCTTCAGGCGGACGGTGTCGGGTCCGGCTAAAGCCGGACACTACAACAGGACGACGACACGACAACGAACAGATTGTTTCTGGCTGGGAGACAGCTGTGATAGCAGCTCTGTGTTTCGCGCGCCCTCAGCTTCTATTACAGGAAACCTGCGATAGAAGCTGGCCCCGGGCTCGCGAGACGGTGGTCAGTCTAACAACGTCTAGCTATTGTGGCAAGCCCCAAACGCGACCGCGACCGGTTGTGATTACCGGTTCAGGCTGGCGACTTGGCGCAATGGGACGGCTTGGCGATCGATCGGCGGGGCCTTGGCTCGAGTCGCCGGCCGGCTCAGCTCCAGCAGTTTCTGCGCCTCGCCGAACTGGGAGAGCGCCACCTGCCCCTGCGGATCGACCACGACGAGATGCCGCCACGCGTCGGAGAGGCTGAAGACCGCCGCGTCAATCTCGAAGCGCAGCATCGCCTTGATGAAGTCGAGATCCTGTGTGTAGCCTTGCTCGTCGATCACGACGCGGTTCGCCTTCAACTGCTCGCGGAAGTCCGCCAGCATCTCGTCGTCGACCACAAAGTGCTGCTTGACGGTCCTGCGTCCGGTGGAGGGCAGCGTGACTCGGGTGTCACCTTCGGCGCTGTACTTCATCGCGTAGGTCGAAAACTCCTGACGCGCACTCAACAGGCGCCCGAGGCGGCCCGGATTCCAGCCGCCGCTCGTCCCCGCGCCCCCGCCCGTGCCCGAAGGGCCCACGGGACCGGCCATGCGGCGGTCAGGCTCGATGCCGCCGCCGCTGTAGACCGGGCGTCCGGCCGTGGTGTACTTCAGATCGCTCGGATTGTGAGGAGGGGCCACGTCCTGATTGCGCTGCGAGTAACTGAGATACTCGTCGAACGACGAGTCCCACGGCCGCTGAATCAGCCGGCCGCTCGGCGTGTAGTAGTGCGCTGTCGTCAACGCCAGACCCGCGTTGCCGCTGATGCGGTACACCGACTGCACGAGCGCTTTGCCGAAGGTGGTCTCGCCCACGATGTAGGCGCGATCGTGATCTTGCAGGGCGCCGCTGACGATCTCCGACGCGCTGGCGCTGTACCGGTTGGTGAGCACCACGATCGGCATACCGGTGAACTCGCCCTCGTCGCTCGCGCGGTAGTCAGAATCGGAATTCGCGATCCGGCCGCGCGTGTAGACGATCATCCGGCCGCGGGGCAGGAACTCGTTGGACACCTTGATGGCCTGATCGAGCGGACCGCCGGGATTGCCGCGGATATCGAGCAGCAGCCGGCGCATACCCTTGGACACCAGGTCGCGCAGGCCGCGCTTGAGGTCGCGGTCGGTGTTCTCGCCGAAATCGTGCAGCTGGATATATCCGGTGGTCGCGTCGATCATGAACGCGGCCGGCACCGTCGGGATCGTGACTTCATCGCGCGTGACGTCGAGCGGAATCAACTGGTCGTACCCATGACGCCTGAACTCGACGCGCACCGTCGTCCCTCGGGGACCGCGCAGCTTCTGCTGCGCACGCTCGGTGCCCCAGCCCCGGGCGTCTTCGCCATCGATTCTGGCGATGACGTCACCCCGGCGCACGCCCTTCTTGTGCGCGGGCGAGCCTTCGAACACCCCGGTCGCCATCACGTCGTTCTCCGCCGTGTTCTGGATCTGGATACCGAGGCCGTAATAGCGGCCTTCTTGCCGTTCGCGCATCCGCGCGTACTCGCGCGGATCGAAAAAACTCGAATGCGGATCGAGCGTGCCCAGCATGCCGCGAATCGCGCCGTAGACCAGACCGTCGGACTCGGCCTTGCCCACGAAGTTCGTCTCGATCGTGTCGAGCGCGGCGGTAAACGTCTTGTAGTGGTCGGGAATCTTGTCGTCGACCGCCAAGGCGCTGCGGCCCAACAAGCCGCCAGCCAGCGCCGAGACGAGGATGGCAAAGACAACGGTGGGCAGGGCACGGTAGCGACGCACCATGCGGGGCATCGTAGCAGATAACTTCCTTGCGAGCAATAACTTCTGGGCGGTAACGCCGCGGAATTCCTTGACCCCCCTGACGCCCGTTTCTATAATTGACACTGGCCGTGACACGCGGGTTCTTGGGAAAGTAGGCCCTTATGTTTGGTTCCATCGGCATGCCAGAGCTGATCATCATTTTTCTGATCGCTCTGATTATCTTCGGCCCGCGAAAACTACCCGAACTGGGCAAGTCGCTCGGCAAGAGCCTCGCGGAATTCAAGAGGGCCTCAAACGAGCTGAAGTCCACGCTGGAAGAGGAAATCCGGATCGAAGAGCAGCGTTCGAACGTGGAGGCCTCAAGAGCCCCCTCGGCACAGGCGGCAGCCACGCCGACCCCAGCCCCAGCCCCAGTGGCTGCAGCGGCGGCGACCGCCGCCATCGACGACTCCGAAGAGGCCGTGGGCGCGCATAAGGTCGATCACCCCGCATAAGACATTGACGTTAGTCCCCTTCCCCCGTCCGCAGTCGGCGGCTCCCGCGCGGCGTCCCGAAGACCCTGAGGACGATGCTGACACCTCGTCGATGGGGGCGATGTCATTTCTCGAGCACCTCGACGAGCTCCGCAAGCGCATCGTCAATTCGGCCATCGCCGTCGGTATAGGCGTCATCGCCGCGTTCGCCTTCCATCAGCGTGTATACGATTTCGTGTTCGAGCCGACGCGCCGGGTGCTGCCGGACGGCACGAGGCTGATGTACACCGAACCCGGCGAAGCCTTCTCGCTGCACATCCAGATCGCGCTCATCGCCGGGGTGGTCGTCGCGGCGCCGTTCATCATGTATCAGGTCTGGCGGTTCATCGCCCCCGGCCTCTACGCGAACGAAAAGAAGTTTGCCGTGCCGTTCGTGCTGTTCTCGACGATCGGCTTCATCCTGGGCGCGCTGTTCAACCACTACGTCGCGTTCCCGTTCATGATGACCTTCTTCGCAAGTTTCAACGCCGAAGACCTCGTGTTCATGCCGAAGATCGGCCCTGTCTTTTCCCTCTACGCGAAATTCCTGATTGCCCTGGGTCTCATCTTCCAGATGCCCACGGTCGTGTTCTTCCTCGCGAAGATGAAGCTGGTCACGGCGAGGTTTCTCGCCAAGAACTTCAAGTACGCCGTGCTGATCATTTTCATCCTCGCCGCGGTCATCACGCCCAGCGGCGATCCCGGCACGCAGGCCGTCTTCGCGGCGCCGATGATCGGCCTCTACCTCATCAGCATCGTGATTGCCTGGATCGTCGGGCCCAAGCGACTCAAAGCTTCAGACCAGAAGAACGATTAGTCGTTGGTCATCAAAGCGTCCTCTGCCGCACAGATTGAAGCACTCGTCGGCGATCTCGGATCTGCCAGCGCCGCCAGGCGCGAGGCGGCCATCGCGCGGTTGACGATCATCGGTGCGCGCGCCGTGGGCCGGCTGGGCACGCTCCTCGATTCCGACGCGGGTTCGGTCGCTCGTCTCGCCGCCCTTCGAACGCTGGAGGCAATCGGCGACCCGCATGCCCTCCATCCGGCGCTCGGCGCCATCGACAGGCCCGAGGCCGACGTCGCCTCGGCCGGCATCTCGGTCGCGCGCGCCTTTCTTCGTGGGCCGCAGAGCGAGATCGTCGTCGATCGCCTGACGGCCATCGCGCTCGATCCCGCCCGGATTGAACGCGTGCGTCTGTCCGCCCTTCAAGCCCTCGCGGACCTAAAGCACTCGACCATCGCCCCCCTCTTGGACGCGCTCAGGAACGACCCCAACGACGCCGTTCGTCGAGCGGCGGCACGTTCAGCCGCCGCCAAGCGGGACGAGACATTCGATCCGGCAGCGGTCGTGAGGCGCGCGGCCGACGAGGAGCTTCCCGACGATCCCACCGGCCTGCAGCGGGCCGTTGCCCTGGCGGGCGAGCGTGTCGGGTTGTCGCAGCTGCTGCGCGTCATCGAGCGGATCCGCGAGCGCGAGCCCTCAGAAGAGCCTGGGCGGCGAATCGAGTGGACCAGCGCGCGGGGCGCCGCGCACGTCGCGCTGGCTCGACGAAACAGCCGCATCGCCGTGTACGACCTGCGCGAGTCGATTGAATCGGCGTCATCGCCGCTCCCGGTGGAATTTCTGGCCGCGCTGTCGACCATTGGCGACACGTCGTGTCTCGAAGGACTCGCATCGGCCTACGCGCAATCCCTGCGATCGGGCCGCTCCCGGAGAGACTGGTGGCATCAGCATCTGGCCGCGGTGTTTCACTCGATCGTCAAGCGGGAGCGCGTCACGCGCCGCCATGCGATCGTGAAGAAGATGCAGAAGCGCTGGCCCGAAGCACTTGCTGAGCTGCTCCACAAAGCGTAGCCAACGCGGACTGAGGACAGTCTTCAGTAGGCCTTGGCGAACCAGGCCTCGGCCTGGGCGGGGCTGTCGCAGCGGATGCAGTGTCCGCTCGGCGTGCTGGCGTTCATCGGCATGTTGCGGATCGTGGCCTGCGTGTCGTTCTTGATCTGGGCCTCGCAGTCGGCCGAGCCGCACCATGGCGCGATCACGAAGCCCGGGCGTCCCTCGAGCGTCTGCTTGAACGTCTCGTAGTCCCCGACGCGGTGGGTGTGCTCCTCGCGGAACCTGACCGCCCGATCGAACAGCGTCCGCTGAACGTCGTCGAGGAGCTGGCGGATGCGATCGACAAGACCCTCCATCGGGACCGGGAGCTTTTCCCGCGTGTCGCGGCGCGCTATCAGGACCGATGATTTCTCGATGTCTCTAGGACCGATCTCGAGCCGCAGCGGCACGCCGCGCAGCTCCCACTCGGCAAACTTCCAGCCGGGCGTGTACATATCGCGGTCGTCGAGCGTCACGCGTACGCCGCCGGCGACGAGTTGCTGCTGGATCTCACGCGCTTTCGGCAGGACGGTTTCTTGCCAGTTGCCGCGCGGAATCGGCACGATGACCACCTGGTACGGCGCGATGCGGGGCGGCAGGATAAGGCCGCTGTCGTCTCCGTGCGTCATGATGACCGCGCCAATCAGACGAGTCGTCACCCCCCAGGACGTGCCCCACACGTGCTGCACCGACTTGTCGCGTGCCTGGAAAGTGACGTCGAAGGCCTTCGCAAAGTTCTGGCCCAGATTGTGGGAGGTCCCCGCCTGGAGAGCACGGCCGTCGCCCATCAGCGCCTCGAGGGAATAGGTCCGCAGAGCGCCCGCGAACTTCTCGCTCTCGCTCTTGCGGCCGGTCACCACCCACATCGCGAGTTCGGTTTCCATCGTTTCCCTGTACAGCTCGAGAATCTTCAGCGTTTCTTCCTCCGCCTCGGCTTCCGTCTCATGCGCGGTGTGACCCTCCTGCCAGAGAAACTCGGTCGTCCGCAGAAACGGACGCGTGACCTTCTCCCATCGCACGACGTTGGCCCACTGATTGATGAGGACCGGCAAGTCGCGCCATGACTGGATCCAGTCGTGGTACTTCGTTCCGATGATGGCCTCGGAGGTCGGCCTCACGACGAGCTTCTCCTCGAGCTCTTCGCCGCCGCCGTGTGTCACATAGGCCACCTGCGGGGCGAAGCCTTCGACGTGCTCCGCCTCTTTCATCAGGAGGCTGTTCGGAATGAAGAGCGGGAAGTACGCGTTGACATGGCCGGTCGCCTTGATTCGACGATCGAGCGCCTGCTGGATCAGCTCCCAGATCGCATAGCCGTACGGGCGGATGACCATGCACCCTTTCACCTGGGTGTAGTCGGCCAGCTCCGCACGGCGAACGACGTCGAGGTACCAGCGCGAGAAGTCCTGGGAGCGCGGTGTGATTTCGGTGACGAAGCCTTCGGATTTATCGTGTTTGGCCATGAAGGTCGATCTGATCGGTCAAATGGACCTTCCAGTGTAGATCGTCGCGTTCGGGAAAGTCCGCGCGGAAATGACCCCCGCGGCTCTCTTCGCGTCTAAGCGCCGCCCGTGCGATGAGTCTCGCGACCGTGACGAGGTGGAAGTGCCTCCAGGCGTCCGGATCGTGAGTCGTTGCCGGTCTCACCTGCCGCTCGGCGTCGAGGGAGGTGGCGTCGAGCGCCATCACCGCGCGTTCGAGGTCCTCCCGCGTGCGGAACAGGCCTGCAGCGCGCCACATCAAGTCCCGGACGGCCGCGGGTGCTAGGACGCGGCCCATCTCGGGATTGGGGATTCGGGATTGGGGATTCGAAGACCTCCGATCGGCCTTGAGCGGCGCGACGGCGGGCGGCTGCTGCATCGCGGACGCGGCGCGTGCGCCGAACACCAGGCCTTCCAGCAGGGAGTTGCTCGCCAGGCGGTTCGCCCCGTGGACGCCGGTGCAGGCGACCTCGCCGGCCGCAAACAGCCCCGGGAGCGACGTGCGGCCCCACTCGTCGGTGTCGACGCCACCCATCATGTAGTGCGCCGCCGGCCCGACGGGAATGAGGTCGCGGGCGACATCGAGACCGATGCGGCGGCCCATCTCGGCGATGGAGGGAAACCGGCGCGCCACGTAGTCGGGATCGAGATGAGCGAGCGTGAGAAATACCTGGCCGCCCGTGCGCTCTTCCTCACGCACGATGCTGCGTGCAACGACGTCACGCGGCGCCAGATCGCCGCCGGTGTGATAGCGCTTCATAAAGGCGTCGCCACCCACGTTGACGAGCCGCGCGCCCTCGCCGCGCAGCGCCTCCGACATGAGGAACCGCGGCGCGCCAGCGCGGTTGAGGGCTGTTGGGTGAAACTGCACAAACTCGAGGTCGGCCACGCGCGCGCCCGCATGGTAGGCCAGCGAGATACCGTCGCCCGTCGCGACCGCCGGATTGGTGGTTTCGCGGAACACCTGCGCCGCGCCGCCAGTGGCAAGGAGCGTCGCGTTGGCGCGGACCTCCGCGCGCGCCCCGCCGCGATCGAAGTACGCGACCCCCGCGACGCGGCCGCCCTCGACCAGAAGCTCGGTGACGAGCGCGTGCGTGAGTGTCTCGACCGACGAGAGCGCGCGCACGCGCTCCCAGAGCACGCGCCCGATCTCACGGCCCGTCGCGTCGCCGGCGTGCAGCACGCGGCGCACACGGTGCGCGGCTTCGCGTCCGAGCACCAGCCGCCCCGTGCTGTCGCGGGCGAAGCGCGTGCCCCACGCCATGAGCTCGCCGACGTACCGGGGGCCTTGCTCGACGAGCACCGACACGGCGCGCTCGTCGCACAGCCCGTCGCCCGCCGCGATCGTGTCCGCCGCGTGGAGCGCCGCACTGTCGTCGTCACCCATCGCGGCCGCGATGCCACCCTGCGCGTAGCCGGTGTTGCTCTCGCCAGGGTCGGCCTTTGTGAGCACACAGATGCGTCCCGCGTCGGCCAGCGAGATCGCTGCACGCAGTCCGGCAATCCCGCCGCCGACGATCAGGAAGTCTGTGGTCATTTATTACTCGCGCGGGGCCCCACCCCCGCGCCTAACACGCTCGGGCCGTAGCCCTCGCGTGTATCAAGAACAGAACGTCACAGCAGGGGCTGCGGTCTTCGCCCTTCGAGCCTCGCCTAGGCTCGCCGAAGCGCTTCAGACGCGAAGGCGGCAGAATGTTATCCTACTCGCTCCTTCATGCCTCCGATTCGCATCGACGTCGCGACGCCTTCTCGTACCTACCCCGTCACGATCGAGCCTGCAGCGATCGATCGCGTGGGCCGGATGCTCGACGAGTTCCGCGTGCCTGAACGCCGGTTCGTCGTGTCGAGCCCGCTCGTCTGGCGACTGCACGGGCCGCGGCTCCTGCGCGGGCTCGGCGCCGCACAGGCGATCCTCGTGCCCGACGGCGAGCGCGCCAAGCAGCTGCCGACCGTCACGCGGATCTACGACGCGCTCGTTCGCGCCCGGGCCGACAGGGCCTCGGCGCTCGTCACGTTCGGCGGCGGCGTGATTGGCGATATGGCGGGATTTGCTGCCGCGACCTATCTGCGCGGCATCGCGCTGGTCCACGTGCCGACGACGCTGCTCGCGCAGGTCGACAGCGCGATTGGCGGCAAAGTCGGCGTCAACCATCCGCAAGGCAAGAATCTGATCGGTTGCTTCTATCAGCCGCACGCCGTGATCGTCGACCCGTCGCTCGTGGGCACTCTGCCCCACCGCGAGTTCCGCGCCGGCCTCTATGAGGTCATCAAGTACGGCATGACGTCGAGCGCAAGTCTCTTCGATCGGCTGTTGCGCGAGCGGACTGCCATCTTCACGCGCGAGCCGCCCGTCCTGACGCCGATCATCGCCGAATCCTGTCGCATCAAGGCCAGCGTCGTTTCAGCCGACGAGCGCGAGGCGGGACCGCGGCGCATCCTCAACTTCGGCCACACGGCCGGGCACGCGATCGAGGCCGTGACGAAGTACCGCCGATACCGGCACGGCGAAGCGGTCGCCTATGGGATGCTCGTGGCCGCCGAACTCGCCACCTCGCGCGGGGCGCTCGCCAAAGGCGACAAGAAGGCGCTAGCGGACCTCATCGCCAGCCTGGGCCCGCTGCCGGCGATTGCCGACGTCTCCACCGCACGGATCCTCGAGGCCATGCGGCACGACAAGAAGATCGCATCGGGCCGGCTGCACTACGTCCTGCCGATCGCGATCGGCGCGACGGCCATCGTCAATGATGTGACCGAGGCGGAGATGAAGGCCGCGCTCAAGGCGGTGGGATTCAGGCGTTAAGAGGCGTGCACGATGAGGCGACCGGTCTGGGGCCGGCCGGTGAGGGCGGCCTTGAGCTTCTTGAGCGCCTTGAGTGACGGTCGATGCTTCACGTTGACCGTCGAATACCCGGCCGCGCGCAGCATCTGGACCAGACACTCGATGGTCGGAACCGCGCAGAACTCGTGGCGGGCGCCGGACCCTCGACCGTCGCCGGGGAAAAAACTGATGAGCGGGTATCGCTCGTGCAGCGCCGGCACCAGCCCGTGCGTCTCGACCACCAGCGTGCCGGAGGTCACCGTACGGACGCGTTCGAGCACGGCGATCGGCGAGCGAAGGTGGTAGAGCACGCCCAGCATGAGGACCAGGTCGAAGGTACCGATCGTCACGCGATCGATCTCCTCGGCCGCCAAGCGCCGGTACTCGACCTTCGACCCGAGCACGTCGTGCGCCAGGAGGAATCCGTCCATCCCGAACTGGTCCCAGGCGTAGGTGTCAATGGCGAGCACCCGCGCCGCCCCGCGCCGCTCGCACTCGAAGGCGAAGAAGCCGTCCCACGAGCCGATGTCGAGGACTGATTTCCCGGTGAGGTCAGCGGGCAGATCGAGGAACTTCAGGCGCCGCGCGAATCGCCGGCGGACGTGCCATTCGGGTCTCGTCACGACGCCGCCAAGATCGATGGGATGGCACCACTCTATGCCGGCGATGCGGGAACGGAGCGCGTGATCGTCCATTGACAGATCCGGCTAAAGCCGGACACTACAAAGAATATTCTTTCAGCTTGGCCACGAGCGTCTTGTAGCTGACCTGGAGCCGCTCGGCCGCCCGCCCTCGATCCCCGCCGGCTTCGCTGAGCGCCTGCTCGATCTTCCGCCGCTCCACCTCCGCGACCACGCGGCGCGTGACCTCGGCCAGCGTGCCGGACAGGTCGATGGCCGCCCACGGGCTCGCCGGCTCGTCGCCCGCCGGGTTGGCGGTAGGAGCGGTCCGGAACGACAGGCTAAGGTGACGCGCATGGATCGTATCGCCGTTTGTCAGGATCACGGCCCGCTCGATGCAGTTTTGCAGCTCGCGGACGTTGCCCGGCCAGGCGTAGGCGCGAAGTTCCTGTTCGGCCGAGGGCGCCAGCAGCAACGGCTTCTTGTTCAGATCGCGGCAAAACCGGTCGATGAAATGCCTCGCCAGGAGCGTAATGTCGTGCGGGCGCTCGCGCAGCGGCGGAATCGTGATGGGAAACACCGCCAGCCTGAAATAGAGATCCTCGCGGTATTGCCGGGCGGCGACCGCGGCCTTGAGGTTACGGTTCGTCGCAGCCACCACACGCACATCGACCTGCAGCGGGATGTTTCCGCCGACGCGCTCGAACCGCTTTTCTTCGAGCGCGCGGAGGATCTTCGGCTGCAGCGTCAGCGGGAGATCGCCGATCTCGTCGAGAAAGAGCGTCCCGCGGTGCGCCAGCTCGAACTTGCCCAGCTTGCGCGAGGCGGCGCCGGTAAACGCTCCCTTCTCGTGGCCGAACAGTTCCGTCTCGAGCAATGTTTCGGGAATCGCCGCGCAGTTGATGGCGACAAACGGCCCGCCGGCCCGGGGACTGAGCGCGTGCAGCGCGCGCGCGAACAGCTCCTTGCCCGTGCCGCTCTCGCCCTCGAGGAGCACGGTCGTGTCGGTCGCGGCCGCCCGATGCAGCGTCATCGACACCTGTTTGAGTCCGGGGTCGTCGCCGACGATCTGCGGCGCGCCGCGCCGCGCGGCGAGCTCCTCCTTGAGCAGCAGGTTTTCAGTCGCGAGACGACGCTGCGCGAGGGCGCGCTCCACCATCAGCAGCAGATGATCGGGATCGACCGGTTTGGCGAGAAAATCGAGCGCGCCTTCTTTGATGGCGGTGACGGCGTCGGGCACGCCGGCAAACGCCGTCATCATGATGACGGGCAGCTCCGGGTCGAAGTCCTTGGCTGCCCGGAGCACGCCGAACCCGTCGCCCTCGGGCAGCCGCAGGTCGGACAACACGACCGCCGGACGCGCCGACTGGAGCGCGGCGACGGCCTCGGGCTGGTCGCGCGCTTCGACCACCGCGTGGCCCCGCGCCTCGAGCGCGTGGCGCAGCATGGCCCGCAGCGAGTCTTTGTCTTCGACGAGCAAGATCGGCGCGTCGGCCGAGGGGCGGGGGCGCGCGCTCACCGCAGCCAGCCGGGCGGAACGCCCGCCTGGCGTGCTTCTTCCTGAAGGTCGGCGATGGATTTCTGACCGTCCGTGATCGCCTTCCTGAGGCGATCGAGCTCGGCGAGCGATTTGTTGCGTTCGGTTTCGATGGCCGCGCGCTCCACCGGGTTGTCACGGTTCACGAAGTCGGTCGCCAAGGCACTGATCTTGACCTGGATCGCATCGGCAAACACCTGATCGCGCGCGAGCTGCGTCTGCAGCCCCTGGAGCCGGCCGGACCAGTACGCCTGATCCTTGACCGGTGCGGCGCCTGTGGCTCCGGCCGCGCCGGCCGCCGGTGCGGCACCCGTGGCAGCGGCCCCGCCGGGCGCGGCGGCCGCATCCGGCGTCGTGGCGGTCGTCGCCGTGGTCGTTGACGCCGGGGACGCCGGGGGCGGCGCCGATTCAGGAGGCAGAACCGGCTTGAGGTCTGTGTTCGTAATCACCTTTGCAGGGGTTCGAACGGCCTTGCGCCGCTCCTCTTCCCGCCGCGCCACGTCGGCCAGCGACTGCGCAAAGAGCGGCGCCACGGCTCCGCCAACGAGCGACGCGAGGAAAAGCAGGGCCGAAATCTTGATGCGCATAACAGCTCCGGGTCCGCCTAAAGGCGGACACTACATATGATTCTTATCGGACCAAGGGCGATGGTACGTGAGGCTCTGGGGATGGTCAAGCTGGTGGCTGGTGGCTGCTGGCTCACGACCAGCCACTAGCCACGTACGTGATGCCAGGACCGGATGCGGACGCCGGCCGTCGGGCTGCGGGCCACGGTGGCTTCGACCGTCTTGCGCGCACCACGCGGCCCGAAGGCGTCCACCCGCAGGACCAGGACGCCTGCGCCGGGATTGCCCGGATCGGCGCTATCTCTGAGCGGGTCGTTGTCGTTTTCCGAGGCATCATCGGCCACCATCGCGACGACGTAGTACGAGGAATCGATCACGCCCGATGGAAGCAGATCGCGAAGGTTCCCGTACGCGTAGAGCTGCCACCTGGGATTATTGGCGGCCCACGGTCGCTCGGCCGTGATCAGATCCATCTCATTGGCCGAGCAGATGGTGGTTTTTCGGCAATTGGCCATGTTCGCCACCAGCGCCAGATCGACAATCGATCCGTCGGACAGCGTGCGAACGCCGCTCGGCGGCCCATCGATGAATGACGACCGCACCGACCCGTCCAGGAGTGCATTCCAGTCGCCGGTCGTCGCGATCTCGTCCACCGCGCGCTCGACGATGGCGTCGGCCGCGTAGAACGCCTCTTGGTTCTCACGGAAATTCCCCGCGATCGTCGTCTCGAGCGAGGTGGCGAGCGTGAGCGTGACGCCGAGTGCCGTCAGCAGCACAATCGCCATGAGGACAATAATCAGTGCGACGCCGTTCTCCCGGCCCATGTCCTTCATCATCACGGTCTCCTACCGGCCGAGGTTCAAGTTCCGAGGAGACACCTGAAACCGAAGCTCCTGATCCGGCACCCAGGTGCGGCCCGCGCGCGAGGTGCCGGGGCGTGCGAACAACCGACCGGCCGGCCCGCGCAGCGCGTCGATGGCCGCCTCGACCCTCACGGTCACGGCAATCTTCCGGATGCGCAGTAAGTCGGCGTCCCATCGGTTGGCGGCAGTCGCGTCGGGACACCACGGCCCGTCGGTCAGATCGACCGCTGTCAGTTGGACCAGCGTGTTCGACCCGGCGCCGAGCACTGGGAGCCGGGGCACCTGCTGGCCGCTGTCGATATCAATCTGGAACACGCAGTTCTCGCCGGCGGGATACGCGGTCGACTGAACGCCGATGGCCGGTGGCCTGGGGCCGTAAGTGGTCCACGAATCGGCGACGGTAGCCGCCGTCCTCAACATCGGCGGGTGTGGATCGCCGAAGTACTCGAACGTCAGTCCGACAACGTGATCGACCACCGGCAAGTCGCCATTGGTCGAGCCGTCATAGGACATCAGCTGATGGGTATCGCTTGTCGTGTCGTTCTTCAGGAAGTAGGTCCGATCGACGGCCTGGACGACTCGTGAGCCCGCTCGGTAGCTCGTCGCGATGTTGGGGCTGACGGTGAGTTCGGCCGGGCTGGTGCTGACGGCGGTCACCGTGTACCTGCCGAAGTCGCCCGTGTCGTCGAAGATCAGCACGTCCATCCCGGCTTGAAAGCCGCACGGACTCGCGTTCTGCGGGCAGGTGGAATCCGCGGCGACCGCGAGTACCGTACCGCTTGGCGCCACGTCGGCGGCGAGCGTCGTCTCGGCCGGCGTGGCTGGCACGTAGTACAGCGTGATGACATCGCTCGCAAACTGACCCGGCCCGGCATCATTCACCGCCCCGCGGCGGAACGGCAATACGGGCGCAAAGGAGGAATGGAGCCGGCCGGCGCCGGCCATCACCAGGTCGTCAAACAGCGCTTCGGCCATCACTCGCAGCCGTTGCTGGACGACGGCCACTTCGGGCTGGGCCGAGAGCGCGGCCTGCGCCGGACCGATCAGGCCAACGACACCGGCCGCAACCGTCAGCGTGATCGCTGCGGCCACGAGCAACTCGACGACCGAAAAGCCAGGCGCGCAGACGTAAGACTTCACACTTGAGACTTGGGATCGATCTCGTGCCGTGAACATGTCAGGAGGCCCTCCGCGTCTTCACACTGACAATGCGCGCCTCTTCTGGCTGACGCGCCGCGCCGGACCGCCGCTCGATTGCGCCGGCGCGCAGCCGCATGACGAGCACCTGGATGACGATCGTGTGGTCCGGGTTCGCCGAGAGCGGCTCGATCGACCACCGTCGAACAAACGCGGCGCCGGCCGGCGGGGTCGTGCCGCCGCCGAGCGATCGACCGTTCGCGTCGACAAAGTCGCAGTAGCCGGCCGTGTTGCGAGACAGGGCGTCGGCGGGCGATGGGCTGAGGCCCGTGCCGCCGGCCAATGCCTCCGGTTCGGACGTGACGTCAGTTGTCGTGTCGGAGATCGGCTGGTTGAAGGCGTCGAAGCCCCAGGAGAGCGACCGCAGCTGCTCCATCTTCTCCTGTGCGAGCACGGCCGCGTAAGTCGTCGTCCGCGCGAGGGATGTGGCACGCGCCGCCAGCAGGAAGAGCGGCGCGAGCCCCACGACGCCGACCACGAACACCGTGGTGGCGACCATCACCTCGATGAGCGAGAAACCTCGACTACCGTAGTGTCCGGCTTCAGCCGGACTTCGAAGTCCGCCTAAAAGGCGGACACTACAGCTTGTAAGACCGGTGATAGGCGTTTGGCGTTGACCAAGCATGGTGCGGCGCGAGTGCAACTCCCGCTCCATGCCGCGCCCTCGCGGAGCACGCTGTGAATGTCTGGGATTTTTCGACGAGCCGGCCCGACGCGCGCTCGAGCGATGGCAGTAATTGCCGTCGTGGCGACGGGGCCGTTTGAAGGAATTGACACGGTGCGATAATCGG
>MELA01000111.1 GCA_001767495.1 Acidobacteria bacterium RIFCSPLOWO2_12_FULL_65_11
TGATCGCAGGCCACGTGTTCGACGAGGACGGCGACCCGATGCCCGGCATGGTGGTGCGCGTGCTGCGCTACCAGTCCCAGCAGGGCGATCGCCGACTGGTGTCTGCGGGCACGTCGCAGACCGACGACCGCGGCCAGTATCGCGTGTGGGGCCTGATGCCCGGCGACTACTACATCGAGGCGCAGGCGCGCATCAATGTCCCGGGCCTGCCGGCGGTCGGTGGACGCGGTGGGCCGGGTCCCGCCGGGCGTGGCGCGCCTCAGGGCGGTGGCGGTCTGGCCGGCCAGATCGCCGGTGCGGTCAGCGCGATAGCCGGCGCGAACATTGCGGCGCTCTTCGGGCCAGGAGAAGAAGGCCAGAAGGCGTACGCGCCAACCTATTACCCCGGTGTCACCGCGTTGAACGAAGCTCGGCCCGTCACGGTCGGCCTCAGTCAAGAATCGGAGAATCTCGATTTCAGCCTACGGCTCGTCCAGGTCGTGCGCGTCAGCGGGCGTGTCGCCAATGCCGACGGGACAGCGACAACGAACGGTAACGTCAACCTCACCTCCGAGACGGCCGGCGGCGGACGCGGTAACCAGCTGGGCGTCAACTTCGGAGGCCGCGTGGGCGGCGACGGCTCGTTTGCGATCTCAAACGTGCCACCCGGCCGATACACGCTTCGCGCGCGGGGTGAGAACGCCGGACAGCCGCAGTTTGCGAGCCAGCCCCTGACCGTCGGCGGCGACTTCGATCTCGACAACGTCAGCGTCATTCTGGCCGGCGGCGCCAGCATCAGCGGCACGCTGTTGTTTCCGACCGCCCAATCGCAGCTGCCCGACCTGACGCAGCTGCGCATCACGGCTCCCTCGCTCGAGCCGACCCTGGGCAATCAGCCCCAGGCCCGCGTGGACCGAGATGGCAACTTCACGCTCGACGCGGTGGCCGGCGGCGCGCACCTGATTCGCGCGACCGGCCCGCTCCGCGGCTGGTCGTTGAAGGCGGTCGTCCTCGACGGCCGTGATATCACCGACACGCCGATCGATGTGCGCAGCGGTCAGAGGGTGGCCAACGTGTCGATCACGTTCACCGACAAAGTGAACGAGATCAACGGAACGATCACCAACGATCAGGGCGTGCCGGTCACCGAGTACACCGTGCTTGCCTTCTCCACCGATCCGTCGTACTGGCAGGCGCAGTCTCGGCACATCGCCACAGCCCGGCCCGACCAGACCGGCACATTCAGGATGCGCGGTCTACCGTCGGGAAACTATTACCTGGTGACCGTGGACCCGGCGCAACAGGGCGAGTGGTTCGACCCGACGTATCTCGACGCGCACCGCATCGGCGCCACGCGGATCAGCCTCGGCGAGGGCGATGCGAAGACGCAAGACTTCAAATTGAAAACGCAAAATTGAAAAGTTAAAAGTAGGCCCCTTGGCTCACTACTTTTAAGTTGTTAGCTTTTAATTTTAAGTTTCAGAGATCTCCCCACAGGAATTGCAGCACGCTGATCGCCGCGACCGGCACCGCGTCGGCGCGCAGCGTACGGCTGCCGAGCGCGACCAACTGGATGCCGCGAGCGCGCGCGGCCTGCCACTCAGCTTCGGTCCAGCCCCCTTCCGGCCCGACGACCACGACGGCTTCTGACGGCGGCGGCTGGCCGCGCAGGATCGACAGCGACTCGGTGTCAGCCGACGCACCCGGCTCGACAAGCATCAGAGCGCGAGCGGCCCTCGGCTCGTCGAGCCAGACGTCGAAGGTGAGCGGTGTCCGAACCTCCGGCACGACGGCCCGCCGCGACTGCTTGACCGAGGCGAGTGCCACCCGCCTCCAGCGGTCGACACGCTCGCTCCGCCTCAAGGCGGCGACGGTGACTTCGGCGCGCGTCGTGACAATGGGCTGTACGGCTGACACGCCAAGCATCACCGCGTCGCGGATCACATCGTCCATCTTGTCGCCCTTGAGTACGGCCTGGACGAGCGTGACCGCCACGGCCGGCTCCGCGGCCGGCTCGGTGCGCGACAGGATCTGCGCGCGCACGTCGCGCCGACCGGCCAAGACCACGCGCGCCAGACACTCCAATCCACGCCCGCTGAACACAGTGATCGTGTCGCCCACACCCAACCGCAGCACGCGCACCAGGTGTTCGGCCTCCTCACGCGGCAGCACGACGGTCTCGTCGCCGGGATCCAAAGACGGTACGAAGAATCTGTGCACTGGATGATTATATGAGTGCCAGTACCCGTGCTGGCGCCGAGTGCTGATGCTATGTGCCGTGGGCTGGTGCTAAGCGCCGCGTCAGGGTGAGGAGCACCAGCACGAGCATCTCGGATGCTATACTCCCCCCGTGTTTTTCCGCGGACAGATCGTCGGAAAGTACAAAATCCTCTCGACGGTTGGGAGCGGAGGCTTCGGCAGCGTCTACCTCGCGGAAGACACCTGGATCGACAAGAAGGTTGCGCTCAAAGTTCCGCACAAACAGACGGTCGACTTCGGCGAGTTGCTGCGCGAGCCGCGCCTGCTCGCCACGCTCAACCACCCCAACATCGTCACCATCCTGACGGCCGAGAAGCAGGAGAACGTCTTCTTCATCGTGATGGAGTTCGTGGCGGGCGAGACGATCGAGACGATCATCGCCCGAGAAGGCGCCATCGAGCTGGGCCGAGCACTCGATTACATCTGCCAGATTTGCAACGCCGTGGATCACGCGCACCGGCACGGCGTGATTCACCGCGATCTGCGTCCGTCGAACGTCCTGGTCGCAGAGAACGGCCTCGTGAAGGTAGCCGATTTCGGCACGTCGCGGTTTCTCGAGATCGCGGCTCACGGCAACACCATCATCGGCAGCCCGCCGTACATGGCGCCCGAACAGTTTCACGGGAAGGCCGTATTTGCCTCCGATATCTACTCGCTCGGCGTGACGATGTACCAGATGCTGACCGGTGTGCTGCCGTACGCCACACCTGCACCGGCCGACCTCGAGCGCCTGATGCGCGGCGAGCTCCTCTCCGCACCGCGGTCGAAGAACCCGAAGATTCCCACACCCATCAGCGACATCGTCGTCAAGGCGATGGCACCCCAGATCGGCGCGCGCTATCAGCGCGCCTCCGAGCTGCTCGATGATGTCCTGGCCGCGCGTCAGGGTGGGTCGAGACGAACGGCGCGGTCCACACCGGCCGTCGAGTCTTTGACGCCTGACGCCGAACAGATGCAGGACATCCACATGCGTCTGAAGGCGCGCGAAGCGCCGCAGCCGCGCTTCTGCTGGCATTGTAGAAAGCCCCTCCACGCGCGATCCGACCGCTGCCCGTTCTGCGGCGAAGCCCAGTAGCTCGGTATATGCGTTAGAATCACCCGAGGAGCGCGGTATGGCGTTTGCGGGGACCGGTAAGATCTGGATGAACGGCACGCTCGTGGACTGGAAAGACGCGCATATTCACATCGCGTCGCACGTCGTCCACTATGGCAGCGGCGTGTTCGAAGGCGCCCGGTGCTACGGGACGCCGAAGGGTTCGGCGTGCTTCCGGCTGGATGCCCACATGCTGCGACTGCAGCATTCTGCCAAGATCTACCGGATGGAATATCCCCTTGATTTGGGCGGCTGGATGAAGGCCGTGCTCGACACGATCCGCGCCAACCAGATGACGGCGTGCTACATCCGCCCGCTTGTTTACCGCGGGTACGAGTCGCTCGGCGTCAACCCCGTCAATAACCCGGTCGATGCGGCCATCATGGTGTGGGACTGGGGCGCCTACCTCGGCAAGGACGCACTCGAGCAGGGCGTCGACGTCAAGGTCAGCACCTGGACGCGGATGGCGCCCAACACCTTGCCGGCGATGGCGAAGAGCACGGCGAACTACGCCAATTCCGCGCTCGTCAAGATGGAGGCGCTGGCCGACGGCTACTCCGAAGGGATCGCGCTCGACGTGGCCGGCCACGTCAGCGAGGGCAGCGGTCAGAACATCTTTATCGTGCGCGATGGCGCCCTTTACACACCGCCGCTCGCCTCTTCGATCCTCGGCGGTATCACCCGCGACACCGTCATGACGCTCGCGCGCGACCTGGGCTTTGCGGTGACCGAGACGGTCCTGCCGCGCGAGTCGCTCTACATCGCCGACGAGGTGTTTTTCGTCGGGACGGCGGCCGAAGTGACGCCCATCCGGGCGATCGACAAGATCACGGTGGGCAGCGGCCGGCGTGGTCCGCTGACCGAGGCGATTCAGCGCGCGTTCTTCGACGTCGTGCACGGCGAAACCCCCGACACGCACGGCTGGCTGACTTATGTATATCCGGAGGAATCCGCGCTCCGCGCGCCATCACAAGAAGTAGCCGCGCGGAGCCGATAAGAGAACCGTAACCACCAGCTATGCATATCAACGATCTTCTGAAGATTGCGGTTGAGGCCGGCGCATCGGACCTTCACCTGAAGGTCGGCTGCTATCCGATGATGCGCCTGCGCGGCACGTTGGTGCCGGTGACAGAGGAGAAGAAGCTCGATCATGCCGACGTCGGCGAGATCAGCCTCGTGGTCCTGCCCGAGTCGCTGCGCCAGAAGTTCAAGGAGATGCAGGAGGTCGATCTGGCCTACAGCGTGCCAGGGCTCGGCCGATTCCGGTGCAACGTGTTCCAGCAACGCGGGACGGTCGGCCTGGTGCTTCGCGTGATTCCCGTGAACATCCGGACGATCGACGAGCTGGGGCTGCCGCAGGTGCTCAAGCAAATCGCCATGGAAGAGCGCGGCCTGGTGCTGGTGACCGGCACGACGGGCAGCGGCAAGAGCACGACGCTCGCCGCCATGGTCGACTACATCAACCAGACGCGGTCCGCGCACGTGATGACCGTCGAGGACCCGATTGAGTTCTTGCACCGCGACGTCAAGTCGATGGTCAACCAGCGCGAAGTGTCGGTGGACACCAAATCGTTCGCGCACGCGCTGCGCAGCGCCCTGCGGCAGGACCCGGACGTGATTCTCGTCGGCGAGATGAGAGACTTCGAAACGATCGAGACGGGGCTGCTCGCCGCCGAAACCGGACATCTGGTCTTCTCAACGCTGCACACCCTGGACGCGACAGAGACCGTCAACCGCATCATCTCGGTCTTCCCCCCGCACCAACAGAAGCAGATCCGGCTGCAGCTCGGTACCGTGCTCAAGGCCGTCGTCTCGCAGCGCCTCATCCCGCGCTCCGACGGGCTGGGCCGTGCGCCGGCGGTCGAAATCATGATCAGCACGCCGTTTATCCGCGACTGCATCGCCGACAAGGAGAAGACGCACCTCATCCGCGGCGCCATCGCCGCGGGCACCTCGCAGTACGGCATGCAGACATTCGATCAGTCCATCTTCGGACTCTTCCAGCAGGAGCTGATCTCTTTTGAAGAGGCGCTGCGCTGGGCGAGCAACGTTGACGAGTTCAAGCTGCGGGTGCAGGGCATCTCGACGACGGCCGACATGAGCCGCGACCAGATGGCCGAGAGCGTCGTCGGCAACCAAGACATCACGCGGTTTGGATCGTAGGGGGCTCCTTTCGGACCCGCCGAACATGCCCAGTGCCTATCTCCACGCGCTCCGGATGCTCGCCCGGCGCGAGCTCTCGGAAGCCCAGGTCCGCCAGCGGCTCGCTCGCAAGAAACACGACCTAGGCGCCATCGACGCCGCCGTCGCCAGGCTTCGCGACGAGCGCGCTATTGACGATGAGCGCGTGGCCGAAGCCATCGCACACACGGAAGTATCCGTCAAGCGCCGCGGCAAGCTGAGGATCCGGCGGCAGATCGAGCAGGCGGGGATTACCCCCGCGACTGCCCGCCGCGCGATCGATGCGGTCTTTGAGGCTGTGGACGACGAGGCGCTACTCGAAGCCTCGCTGGCGAAGCGCCTTCGCGGCCGTACCCGCCTCGCCGATCAAAAGGAGTTCCAGCGACTCTATCGCTACCTCATCAGCCAAGGCTTCGAGTCCGATCGCGCGATCGCGGCGCTGAAAAGACGCCACAAGCGCTAGGCCGAAACTTATCGATCTGCGCTGATCTTCCAGATGCGGTTGCTGCCGTCATCGGACACCAGCAGCCCGCCGTCGGGGGCCACGGTCACGCCGACGGGCCGTCCCCATCGGGCAATCTGCGCCCCATCCGATCCGTCGCTCGTCACGAAGCCGGTCATGAAGTCTTCGAGCGGACCGGGACGGCCACCGTTCATCGGGAAGAACGCCACCTTGTAACCCGCCGCCACCGAGCGATTCCACGAACCGTGCAACGCCACGAACCCGCCATTGCGATAGCGCTGCGGGAACGCGGTGCCTGTGTAGAAGGCGGCGCCGAGCGCCGCGGAGTGCGAGGGGACCAGCACGTCGGGGACGATGGCGCGCCTCACGAGATCCGGAAAGGCACCCACGTAGCGCGGATCGTAGTTCTGGCCGATGTAGGAATACGGCCAACCGTAGAACCCGCCGTCTCTGAGCGAGGTCGCGTAGTCGGGTACCAGGTCGTCACCCAGATTGTCGCGCTCGTTGACCGCCACCCACAGCGTGTCGGTGCCTGGCTGTAGCGTCAGTCCCACGGGATTCCGGATGCCGGATGCATACACGCGATAGCCAGACCCATCCGGATTGAACTCGAGCACGGCGGCGCGCCGGCAGTCCTCGCCGGCGTTATTGTTCGACGCTGATCCCACCGCCAGATACATCTTGGTACCCGCCCGATTAAAAACGATATTGCGAGTGGAATGTCCGCCAACCGGAAGGTCGAGCAGCTTCTCGGGCGCGCCCTGCGCCTGCAGATCGCCGTTGGTGTAGCGGTAGCGCACGAGCGACCCGGTGTTCCCGACGTAGAGATAACCGTTGTTGAACGCCATGCCGAACGGCGCGGCCAGCGTACCCGGCCCTGGCGTGTTGAACGGCGGCGGCGCCACGCAGGCCGGCGCAGCCGCGCCCAGGATCGGGCCGTTGATCTCGGGGTTCACGCCTGTCGTCGGCGCCGGTGCCGGAGGAGGTCCGCCGCGGCGCGCTCCGCCTGCCCCGCCACCGCCACCGCGCTGGGGGATCTCGGCCTGTGCGTAGACGCTTCGGGATTCGAAGACGCCGTCATTGTTCGCGTCGCGGAGCACCGTGATGTTGTTGGCGGCCGGCGAGCTGACGAACAGGTCGCCATTCGGGGCGTAGACCATCATGCGCGGCGCCTGGAGCTCGGCGTACACCCGCACCGTCAATCCCGGCGGCACACTGGGCATGACGCCTTCCGGCTGGGGCACCAGCGCGCCGCGACCTGGCGTCGCCGCGCCGATGGGCGGCAGCCTGTCGGATCGAGGCTGGGGCTGTACGGCGTTCCGCTGCGCGAACACGATGGTGAGGGAGAACGCTGTGGTGACCGCGAGGACAGCAGACAGTTTCCAAGTCTTCATACGCTCACTCCTGTCGAATACCAGTCCGACAATCCTAACCCAAACCGCCGCAGTGGCACCGGCGTCTTTGTGTCCTTCACGTCCTTCGTGGTTCAATGATGCGGTGACCGCCAACGAGATCCGCGCATCTTTTCTCAAGTTCTTCGAAGCGAACGGCCACCGCATCGTCCCGAGTTCCCCGCTCGTCCCCAGCGACGACCCGACGCTGCTCTTCACCAACGCCGGGATGAACCAGTTCAAGGACACCTTCCTCGGCCGCGAGAGGCGCGAGTACACCAGAGCGACGACGTGCCAGAAGGTCATGCGGGTCGGCGGCAAGCACAACGATCTCGACACGGTCGGCCGATCGCCCACGCACCATACGTTTTTTCAGATGCTCGGGAACTTCTCGTTCGGTGATTATTTCAAGCAGGATGCGATCCCGCTGGCGTGGGAGCTGCTGACCGGCGTGTGGAAGATTCCACCGGATCGACTGATGCCGTCCATCTTCAAAGGCGAGCAGGGCATCCCCAGAGACGACGAGGCGTACGAGATCTGGAAGCGGTTCGTGCCGGCCAGCCGGATTCTGGAATACGGGCTTGACGACAACCTCTGGCAGATGGGGGACACGGGGCCGTGCGGCCGCTGCTCGGAGATTTACTACTCGCGCGAGCCCGGGCGGCCCGACGTCGAGATCTGGAACCTCGTGTTCATGGAGTTCGAGCGCGGCGCAGACGCGACGTTGACGCCGCTGCCGGCGCCCTCAATCGACACGGGCATGGGCTTCGAGCGTGTTGCAGCAGTCCTTCAGCAGAAGCAGTCGAACTACGACACCGATCTCTTCACGCCGCTGCTGACCAGAATCGGCGAGCTCGCCGTCAACACCTACGCCGGCACCGACGAGCCCTTTGACGTCTCCATGCGCGTCGTTGCCGACCACAGCCGCTCCATGACGTTTCTCATTGCCGACGGCGTGATGCCGTCGAACGAGTTCCGCGGCTACGTGCTGCGCAAAATCATGCGGCGGGCGATGCGGCACGGAAAGCACCTGGGCATGACCGAGCCGTTCCTGGGTACGCTCGTCGAAGTACTCGTGCGGGAGATGGGCGACGCGTATCCGGAGCTCCGCGCCAACCGCGACATGATCGAGAAGACGATTCTCGCCGAAGAGAAACGATTCGATGCCGTGCTGGCCGACGGGCTGCCCCGGCTGGAGGCCGAACTCGTCAAAGCGCAGGAGGAGCCCGCGCGCACGCTTTCTGGCAACGTGGCGTTCCGGCTCTACGACACGTTTGGACTGCCCTACGAGTTCATCGAGGACACGGCGGCCACCTGCAACGTGACGGTAGACCAGGCGGGGTACGAGCGCGCGATGGAGGGGCAGCGCGACAAGGCGCGGGCGAAGAGCGCGTTCGGCGGCGGCACAAAGGCAGAGGCATTCACGATCCCTTCTGGTGCAGCGGACGAGCTCACACAGGCGGGCGATCAATTCGAGGGCTACACGAGCACGCGCGTGACCGGCGTGCCGGTCGTCGCGATCTTCGACGACAAGCAACAACCGGTCGATGCCCTTGGCCCGGGCCGGACAGGATTCGTCGCCCTCTTCCGTACGCCCTTCTATCTCGAAGCCGGCGGCCAGGTGTCGGACTCGGGGCGCATCTTCAGTGAGGCGAGTGGCGCGTCCGCGACGGTTGAAGGCCTGGCTCGGATCGGTCCTGGACTCCCCCGCGCGCATCGCGTCAAGGTGACGTCAGGCGCGCTAGGCGCCCGTGACATTGTCACCGTCGAAGTCGATGCGGAGGCCCGCGACGCGACGCGGCGGAATCACACGGCGACTCACCTGCTCCACGCGGCGCTTCGCCGGATCCTGGGCACGCATGTCAAGCAGGCCGGGTCGCTGGTGGCGCCCGACCGCCTGCGCTTCGATTGTGTCCACATGCAGCCAGTCACGCGCGACGAACTGGACCGCATCGAGCGCAGCGTCAACGAGCAGATCTATCGGAATACGATCGTCACCACCGAGGTCCGATCGACGCAGGAAGCGATTGCCGCGGGCGCGATGGCGCTCTTCGGCGAGAAATACGGCGACCAGGTGCGCGTCGTCAGCATCCCCGGCTTCAGCGTCGAGCTCTGCGGCGGCACGCACGTCAGGGCCACTGGCGACATTGGATTCTTCGCGATTGTTGATGAGAGCGGCGTTGCCGCGGGTGTGCGTCGCATCGAAGCGGTCACCGGTGCTGGCGCGGTCGAATGGGCCCGGCAGCAGCGTGCGGCGCTCGACCGGATTGTCGGCGCGCTTCACGTCGGCTCCGATCAGGCGGTGGAGACCATCGAGCGGCTGCAGGCTGACGCCAAGCGGTTGGCGCGGGAAGTCACGCAGCTCAAGACGAAGCTTGCCATGGGTGGCGGCGCAGGTGGCGAGTCGGACGACACAGTCGACGTGTCGGGGGTGAAGCTCGCGCGGCGCAAAGTCGCCGACCTGGACAAGGACGCGCTGCGCGGCCTCGCCGATTCCCTCAAGACCAGAATCAAGAGTGGCGTTGTCATCCTGGCATCAGCGGGTGACAGCAAGGTGCAGATTGTGGTCGCGGTCACGCCGGATCTAACCAGCCGGGTAAAAGCCGGCCAGATCGTCAAAGAGATCGCTCCCATCGTGGGCGGTGGGGGTGGCGGACGTCCGGATTTTGCCGAAGCCGGCGGCAAGCAGCCCGACAAGATCGATGAGATGCTCGACAAGAGCCGCGCTGTCGTCGAAAAGATGCTTGCCGCACGATAACGACGTCCGCCTGAAGGCGGACACTACGCCTTCAGGAGTCGTCTTCAGGGGTCGTCTTCAGGGGTCGTAGTGTCGGGCTTTAGCCGGACTCTAATCGATGATGTCGTCGAATGAGCGAACAACCGGATGTGCGCTGGCGGGCACGTTACCGTCGGCTCGCACGCACAACGCCGTTCGCAGGTCAGCCGCGCGAGCGGCGTCCAGCTCCGCAAATACGTCTGAGACGAACAATATTTCAGGTTGCGGGACGCCGATCGATTCGGCGATGCGGCAGTAACTGTCCGTAGACGTCTTGGGTCCCACCCCTGTGTCGAAATATCCGCGCAGATACTGCGTGAGATCCCCGGCGGCCGTGGAGCCAAAAATCAATTGCTGCGCCAGGACGCTGCCCGACGAGTAGATGTACGTGGCCAGGCCGCGCGCCTGCCAGCGCGCGAGCGCAGGTGGAACGTCGGGATACACCTGGCCGCGCAGTTCGCCGCTTCGATATCCGTCCTGCCAGATGAGCCCCTGCAGGGCCTTCAGACCGCGCGACTTGCGATCGCGATCCATCAGCCAGTGCACGAAGTCGACAATCGGCTCGGGTGGGGCGTCGCCGCCTGAGAGGTCAACCGCCTGCTCCTCGCGGAGCAGCGCCACGGCGTCGCGGCAGGCGACTGAGTGTTCCCTCCGCTCGAGATACTTCGCGACGTGCGCGCGTGCGAAGGGAAACAGCACCTGATACACGAAGTCCACGGGCGTCGTCGTCCCTTCGATGTCGAGGACGATGGCGCGCGCGTGGAGCGCCGAGAGGCTGACGGTCACGCGGGCCGGGACGTCCCTCGAACGTACGACGGGCCGAAACACACAGGCTGGAAGTTGGCGTCGACGCCACTGTCGGTGTAGTGCGGTGTCCAGCCGGCGGGATCCTGGAACAGGCGAATCGCGCGAATCCGGCGATCGGCGCACAGGTCGAACCAGTGCAGCGCCCCACGCGGGACGCGGATGAGATCGCCAGCCGCCACTTCAATCGCGAAGACGGGCCCGCCCTTCGGGTTGATGTGAAACAGGCCGCTGCCCTCGACGATGAAGCGGACTTCGTCATCGTCGTGCCAATGCTCGCGGCTGAACTTGGCGAGCATCGCGTCAAGGTTTGGCGTTGACGGCGTCACGTCGATGACGTCGGCCGTCACGTAGCCGCCGCGCGCCTTCAGCTCGTCGATCTTGTCGGCGTACGCGTTCAAAATGACGTCCGCTGGCGCGCCAACCGGCACATCGCGCTCGGATCGCCACTGCTCGTACGTGATGCCATAGGCCGCGAGAAAGCTCGAAATCGATGGAAGGTCGCTGATCGTCCGTTGCTCGCCGGGAATCTTGACTAGTGCCATGATCCACCTCACTTCATAAACGTAGTGTCCGGCTTCAGCCGGACCTGGAAGTCTGCCTACGATTAAAGACGGACACTACGAATGACTCTCCATTCTGCCGGTCGTCTCGAGCAGGAATTCGAAGATCTCCACGTGGCGCCTCGCCTGCGCCAGATTGTCGCCCCAAGTGTACAACCCGTGCCCGCGCAGGAGAAAGCCATGGGCGGCCGGAAACTTCTCGAGCGTGGCCTGCACGCGCCGAGCGAGGCCCCGTATATCCTGGTCGTTTTCGAGAATCGGTAGCCACTCGGAATGCTGGTGCGTCGCGACACCTTCGAGTCCCTTGAGCATCTCGAAGCCGCCGATGGCTAGACCGCCCCGCGACCCGTGAAGCTCCGAAAGCATCGTGCTCCACACCGAATGGGTATGGAGAACCGCCGAAGCATGCCGCGTGCGCACCACCGTCACATGCAGGTGCGCTTCGGCCGACGGCCGGCCGGTCGACTTTCCTGCGGGCTTTCCGACAGCTCGTCCATCAGGGCCGATCGTCAGCAGGTCGCTCAATCGGATGTCGCCCTTCGAGGCCCCGCTCGCCGTGATGGCCAGCCGCAGAGGCTGGCGTGACAGCACGGCACTGAAATTGCCACTGGTGCCGAGCACCCAGCCCCTGGCGCAAAAGTCGCGGCCAATCTCCCGGAGCATTGGGACAACTTTCGAAATCGTAATTCCCATACAGGTTTTCGTCTGCGACGATGTTATGCGATCCGTAAGGGGCCGCCTGGCTCAAGCCGATAAGGATTTCTGGTGTAGACTCTTGAACCCGATGCTTCGGACGCTCCTCGCGACCCTCTGCCTCGGCCTTGTCGCCGAGCCCGCCGGGGCACAAATCTACTCGTGGCGCGACGCCGGCGGCAATCTGGTTGTCTCCGATCGCGCGCGCGAGGGAGCGGTGGTCATGCCGTCGTACCCCGTGTCAGAGACCGCGACGGTTCGCGCGACCCGATCGGCGCCGGCCGAACGAAGCAAGGTGTACGACGATGTGGTCGTCGAGCACGCCAGGTTGAACGGCGTGCGCGCCGATCTCGTGCGGGCGGTCGTGCAGGTGGAGTCGGCGTTTAATCCCTTGGCACGGTCGCCCAAGGGCGCCCTCGGCCTCATGCAGTTGATGCCGGCGATCATCCGGGAATTCGGCGTTAGGAATCCGTTCAACCCGGCGGAGAATGTCCGCGCCGGCGTCGCGTACCTCCGCCGGCTGCTGGATCGTTACCAGAACAACGAAACGCTGGCGCTCGCCGCCTACAATGCCGGACCGAGGGCGGTCGACAATTACGGTCAGAACATCCCGCCGTACCGCGAAACGCGGCGGTACGTCGCCTTGGTCAACCAGATGGCTGGCCCGTCGGTGCCGGTTACGCGCATTTTCAAGATCACCGAGATAGTTGACGGTCTTCCCATCGTGCGCTACACCAACCAACGGCCGGCGAGCGGCACCTACGAAGTCCTGGCTACCCGATAGACATCATTCAATGGCGGCGGGGCCCCACCCCCGCCGCGAACTAACGCCGATGCCTCGGCGCAGCTTCGCATGGCTGCGCCTTCGGCATGGCCGCGGGCGCTCCGTGTGCTACGATTAGCGTTTTCTGGAGGTAGCTGATTACGTGGCTTCGCACGCATCCGCGCTCAAAGCGCATCGACAGAGCCTGAAGAACCGGGCGCGCAACCGTCGGTTCCGCGCCCGGCTGCGCACGGCGCTCAAGGACATTCGCACGGCCATTGACGGCAACGATCTGGCGTCGGCCAAGACCGCGCTCAAACAAACCGTCTCGCTCATCGACAGGATGGCGAGCAAAGGGATCATCCACAGGAACGCAGCGGGCCGCTACAAGTCGCGCCTGGCGACTCGACTGGCCGGCCGAGCGTAGCGTCCGTCTGCAGGCAGCCCTCATGTCCGGCTAGAGCCGGACGCTACGGTTCGGTTTCCGCGCACACAACTCCACCACCAGCCGCTCGAGCAGGATGCGCGGTTCTCCGGCCGATCGCTTGAGATCAAGGTCCGTGCGGAACAGCGCAGCCACGGCTGCCCCCAGATCGGCCGGCGCCACGGCGGGGAACTTCGTCCGGACCAGCCATCCGAGCTGTCCCAGTATTTTTTCCGGCGGCGCTCCCGCGTCGAGCATCAGCGCAAGCTGCCGGACCGCCTCGCCACCGTGGCCGGCTTCGATCGCATTGGTCATCGCCCAGTCGTCTTTGAGCGCCTCGGGTCCGAGAATCTCGCGGACATCGTCGACGCTGATGCGTGGCTGGCCCATCGCGTACAAGAACAGCCGATCGAGGTCGCCGCGCAGGCGCTTGACGTCCGGCCCCACGTGCTCGGCGAGACGGCGCACGGCTGCTTGATCGATCTCGATGCCGGACGCCGCCACCCGCGCACAAATCCAGCGCTCCGCATCCGCCTGATCTTCAAGCGCGCCGCACTCGACAAGCGTCGCCTGCTTCGCCAGCAGCTTGTACATGCGACCCCGCTTGTCAATCGCGCCGGCCACGAACACGATCGTGGTCTGCGGCTCGGGAGCCCTCAGCAGCGCCTCGAGCACCTCGAGCGCACGCGTGGCCGCCTCGCTCTCGCGCTTGGGCGCGAGCAGCCACTCAGCCTGCGCGACGGTCACAACGCGGCGCGGCGCCATCATCGGCAGGGTCCTGGCGGCCGAGACGAGCGCCGCGACACCGCTGGCCAGCTTGTCGCCCGTGGTCATCTCGCCGGCTTGAAGGCGCTCGACGTTGAAGGCGCGCAGCCCTTCGTCCACCACCTCGGCGAATTCCGCCGCCAGCGCCGACTTCTCCACCTCGTCTTCGCCCAGCAGAAGATAGAGCGGGTCGGTACTGCCGGCCCGGATCTGCTGTCGAACGGCGCTCGGGGTGGCTACAGGCATGGGCCCACTGTTGTGTTCAGAATGCCTCGAGGATCGCCGCGACGATGGCTCGGGCGAAGTCGGTGCCGACGCGATCGAGCGCATTGGCTTCCTGACCAAAAAAGGCCGCCGGATCGACGGCGTTTCTACCGCTCGTCACGTCGTAGTCCTCTCGGAAGACGAGGCTGGGGTTCTCCCACAGAACCTTGTTCTCGCGCAGATCGCGGAGCTGAATGTTCGCCGACAGCGTGATGGTGTAGCGGCTGGCCAGCTGCTGGGCATTGAAGCTGGACGGCGTGATCGAGACCGACGAGACGTCGCCCACGAGCACCGCGTCGACGCCGCTCGCCTGCGGCAGGATCTGATACCGGCCGCGCCCGATGAACTCCCCGCGCACCTTTTCCGTCAGGAGCGATTCGAGGTTGAAGACCGTCGAGTGGTTCGTGAACGTGGGGATGCCGATCGTGCGAATGTTGGCTGGCAAGAATGACGTGCGCCCAGCCAGGCCGTAGCCGCAGCCCACGGTGCTGAAGGCTGCGCTGCTGACACCAAGGACACCAAGGACACAAAGGAACAAACCTGACGTGTTGACCTTTGTGTCCATGGTGTCCTTGGTGTTGATTCAGCGTTTTTA
>MELA01000112.1:0-20933 GCA_001767495.1 Acidobacteria bacterium RIFCSPLOWO2_12_FULL_65_11
GCTCTCGCAGGTCGAGATCAACACGCCGCTTGGAGCCCCCGTGTTCACGGTACAGATTCCCGCCTCGGCCACTCCCATCACGCTTGACGAGCTGCGCGCCTCCGGCCCCCTCGGCTCCCGATAACGAATGGCCGCCAAACGCGAACAACGAAACCGGGCAGGCCGTGGGGTCCGCCTTCAGGCGGACCGGAAGGTCCGCGGGCGCTCCAGAACGACCAAGGTCCGTGCGTTCGCGAAGATCAATCTGTCGCTGCGCGTGCTCGACGTGCGCGCCGACCTCTATCACGAGCTGCGGACGGTCTTTCAGTCAATCGCGCTCCACGACACGCTGACGTTCCGGCCCGTGCCTGGACCGTTGCGGCTCGAGTGCAGCGATCCCGCGTGTCCTGTCGATCGCGTCAATCTCGTCTGGCGCGCGGCCGAGTGCGTGTGGGTGGCAGCCGGCCGCCAGGGCGGGCCCCGCGACGTGGCGATTCGGATCGAGAAGCGCATCCCGATGGCAGCCGGTCTGGGCGGCGGCAGCAGCGACGCGGCGGCGGCGCTGCGCGCGCTGGCGTCGCTGTGGCGCGTCGCTCCCGCGCGACTGCCTGAGATCGCCGGCTCCCTCGGTGCCGATGTCCCGTACTTTCTTGAAGGTGGAACCGTGCTCGGTCTCGAGCGCGGCGACGCGCTGTTTCCGCTGCTCGATCTCCCGGCGTCGTGGGTCACGCTGGCGATCCCAAGCTTCGGCGTGAGCACGAAAGATGCGTATGCCTGGTGGGACGAGGACGCAGGAAGAAGAGGAGAGGCCCCGCGAGAAGTAAGAAATGTCGGGGCAGCTGGAGTTGGCTGGTTGGCCGAGTCTGAACGTCGCAACGATCTTCAGCAGCCAGTAGCCGATCGTCATCCTGAAATCGTAAAGATCGTCAAGGCGCTGCGGCGTGCGGGCGCCACGCACGCCGCAATGTCCGGCAGCGGCTCGACCGTCTTTGGCCTCTTCGACCGCCGCGTTGACGCCGAGCGCGCGGCGCGCGCGATTGGGAGCGGCGGGGGGACAGTTGTTACCCGCACACTCGGCCGCACCGAGTATCAGCGACGTGCCAGGGCCGGTTAGAAGGTGGCGGCGGACTTGCCGCTGCGAAAGGCCATCGTATAAACTTACCGTTTGCGCCACGAGGTTCGGACCATCCTGAGGTCACACGAGTCAGTAGTCTCCCAATTGACAATGATGGGGCGTGGCCAAGCGGTAAGGCGCGGGACTTTGGATCCCGTATTCGAAGGTTCGAATCCTTCCGCCCCAGCCAATTTACAGGCGGCGGAGTAGATCCAGGGTTATGGGCGAAAGCTTGATGGCGCCGGGCTTCGGCGATCTGAAAGTCTTCTCGGGGAGCGCGCATCCCGAGTTGACGCGAGAAGTCGCCGCGTTTCTCGGCGTCCAGCCCGGGCTGGCGCGGCTACGGCGGTTTCCGGACACGGAAGTCTCGTTCCAGATCGACGAAAACATCCGCGGCACCGACGTCTTCATCGTCCAGCCGACGTGCGCGAACGGCAGCCTGTCGGTCGATCAGAACCTGGTCGAGCTGCTGATCATGATCGATGCGTTCCGCCGCTCGTCGGCCGCTCGCATTACGGCCGTGCTGCCGTATTATGGCTACGCGCGGCAGGATCGGAAGGACAAGCCGCGCGTGCCGATCTCGGCCAAGCTCGTGGCCAACGTGCTGAGCGCGGCGGGCACCAACCGCGTGCTGACGATGGATCTGCACAAGGCGCAGATTCAAGGGTTCTTTGACATTCCGGTGGACCATTTGTTTGCCGCGCCGGTCATCATCGATTGCGTGGCGCGGCTCAAACTGCCGAACTTGACCATCGTGTCGCCCGACGCGGGCGGCGCCGAGCGTGCCCGTGCGTATGCGAAGCGGCTCGACGCCGAGCTGGCGATTATCGACAAGCGCCGCACCGACGATGGCACGGCGGAGGTGATGAACGTGGTCGGCGATGTCGCGGGGCGCACCTGTATCATCCAGGACGACCTCATCGACACGGCCGGGACGATCACCAAGGCGGCCGGCGCGCTCAAGGAGAACGGCGCGGCGCGCGTCCTGGCATGCGCCGTGCATGGCGTGTTGTCCGGGCCGGCGATCGATCGGATCGAGAAGTCGGCGATTGAGCAGTTGATCGTGACCAACACGATTCCGCTCTCGCCAGCCGGGCGGGCCTGCGCCAAGATTCATGTGCTCTCGGTGGCGCGGCTCCTCGGCCAGGCCATCAAGAACATTCACGAGGAGACGTCGGTCTCGAGTTTGTTTGTCTAGGGGCTGGTGGCTGGCGGCCGGCGTGGGCCCCGCTGCGACGTTCTGTTTCTGGATACACGCGAGCGCGGCGGCGCGAGCGTGTGGGCGAGCGGGGGTGGGGCCCCGCGAGGAGTAATTGATGGAAGTGATACTTGACGCGATAGTGCGCGAGACGTTCGGCAAGAATGAAGCGCGACGGACGCGCCGCGCGGGGAAGGTGCCGGCGGTGGTGTACGGCGCGACGGGCGAGGCGAGCGGCCGCGAGGCGACGCCGATTGCCGTCGATCCGCGCTCGCTCCTCAAGATTCTCCACTCCGACTCTGGTGCCAACACGCTCATCTCCTTGAAGCTGGCCGGGACGGGCGACACGCGCGTCCTGATTAAAGAATTCCAACTCGACCCCGTGACGCATCATGTGCTGCATGCGGATTTCTACCGCGTGAGAATGGACCGCGTCATCCAGGTCACCATCCCCGTGACGGTGAAGGGCGAGGCCAAGGGCGTCAAGCAGCAGGCGGGCGTGCTCGAGTTCGTGCATCGGGAGATTGAGGTCGAGTGTCTGCCGGCTGACATCCCGGAGCATGTCGAGATCGACGTGAGCGAGCTGATGCTGCATCAGGGCGTCCGCGTCCGCGACATCATCGTCGGCCCGAAGTGGAAGCCGCTGTCGGACGCCGACATGATGCTCGTGCACGTCATCATGCCGAAGGCCGAGGAAGTGGCTGCGACGCCTGAAGCGGTCGTCGCCGCGGCGCCGGTCACGCCGGCCGAGCCCGAAGTCATTAAGAAGGGCAAGAAGGAAGAGGTCCCCGAGGGAGCGGAGGAGAAAAAGAAATAGGCCCTCGCGAATGAAGGCGATCATCGGTCTGGGAAATCCCGGCCCCAAGTATCACGGGACGCGGCACAACATCGGCTTTGCCGTTCTCGACGAGATCGCGTCGCGCCACCGCGTGACCTTCGAATCGGCACCGACCGAGGCGCTCATCGCGCGCTGGCGCACCCCAGACGATGTGGTGCTCCTGGCCAAGCCGCTGACCTTTATGAACGAGAGCGGTCAGGCCGTGGGCGAGTTCGTGCGATACTTCAAGGTTGATCTGGCCGACCTGTTGATCGTGCTCGACGAGGTGCAGCTGCCGCTCGGCAGGCTGCGCGCGCGGGCGCGCGGATCGGCCGGCGGCCACAACGGGTTGAAGTCGGTGATTGCGCACATCGGCGATGCGTGTTCGCGGTTGCGCATCGGCGTCGGAAGGGGCGACGATCGGCGCGACTTGGCCGATCACGTCCTGGCGAGATTCGACGCCGAGGAAATGGCAGAAGTCGACCGCATGCGGACGCGCGCGGCCGACGCAGCGGAAACGTTCGTCACCTCCGGGATTGCCGCGGTGATGAACGCGTATAACGGCGGCGATCCCGCGACATCAGAATAGCCGCCCTGAGCGAAGTCGAAGGGCAACAACCGAATAAGGCGCAGTGCGCGCCCTTGCCACCCACGAGGTGGCCGCGTCGGCGCGGGCTCAATGCCCGCGTTTAGGACGACGCGTCCAGAAGGAGCAATAATGGCCGATCGACAGTACGAACTCGTCTACATTCTTCCCCCCGACTCGACCGAACAGCAGGTCGCCGAGGTCCACGAGCAGATCGGGGCCGTCGTGTCGCGCCTCAACGGCGAGATTGAGAAGACCGACAATTGGGGACGCCGGAGACTCGCGTACGAGATCGCACACCAGAAAGAAGGGGTGTACGTGCTCGACGTGATCAACGGCTCGGGCGAGCTGATGAAGGAAATTGACCGACGGCTGAGAGTCATGGACCAGGTCATTCGCCACATGATTGTCCGCGTCGACCAGGAGAAGCGCGTCGTCGAGCGCACGCGGTCCAAGCGCCAGGCCGAATCCGAGCGGCGGCGCGTCAAGCGCGGCCTCCCGCCGGTTCGCCAGCCCGGGGAGGGACGGCCGACCGGAGCCGAAGAGCAAGACGACGATCGTTTTGACGTGGAGGTGTGACGTGCCATTTGGACAAGGACGCGGAGGCGGAGGCGGTGGCCGTGGCAAGAGCGGCGGCCGGGGCGGCAGGAGCGGCGGCCGGGACGGCGGCAGGGCCGGCGACAAGAAGGATCAGCAGGGACAGCGGCGGACGCTCTTCCGCCGACACAAGGTCTGCAAGTTCTGCGCGGACAAGATCGACGACATCGATTACAAGGACGTGAAGTTGGTCGGCCCCTTCGTGCCCGAGCGCGGCAAGATTCTGCCGCGACGGATTTCGGGCACCTGCGCCATGCACCAGCGGAAGCTGCAGACGGCCATCAAGCGCGCCCGGCAGATCGCGCTGATCCCGTACGTAACGGAGTGAATTGCGGATTGTTGATTGCTGATTGCTGATTACGAAACGCGGTATGGGGTGTTATCCAATCCGCAATCAACAATCATCAATCAGCAATTCGAGTGAGGTCGTGATGGAAGTCATTCTGAAAGAACACGTCGAGAATCTCGGGCGACGCGGCGAGATCGTGAAAGTCGCCGACGGCTACGCGAGGAATTTCTTGCTGCCGCGCAAGCTGGCCTTGCTCCCGACCGAGGGCAACAAGAAGCACATCGAGCGGGAGCGTACGAAATTCGATGCGCGTGAAGCCGAAGACAGGCGAGGCGCCGAGGCAGTGGCCGCGCGCATGACGGGCCTCATCGTCGAGATTGCCCGCAAGGTCGGCGAGACCGAGGCGCTCTACGGGTCGGTGACGAATGCCGACGTCGCGGCCGCGCTTGCCGCCAAGGGCTTCGAGATTGACCGGCGCAAGCTGCAGATGCCCGAGCCCATCAAGAGACGCGGCGAGTTCGACATTCCCGTGAAGCTGCACCGCGAGGTCACCATCACCGTCAAGGTGAGCGTGGTCGCGGAGGGCGAACCGGAGAAACTTAAAAGTTAAGACTGAAAAGTTAAAAGGACACTTTTCAGTTTTAACTTTTTCATTTTCAATTCCGTATGGCGGACGTCGCCGTCGCCGAACGCACCCTCCCGCACAATCTCGAGGCGGAACGCTCCGTGCTCGGCGCAATTCTGCTGCACAACGACGCCTTCAATCTCGCTGCCGAGGTCATCGACTCGCGCGACTTCTTCCGCGACGCCCACCGCCGCATCTTCGACAAGATGGTGACGCTCGTCGAGCGTGGCGATCCGATCGATCTCGTGACGCTCAAGGAGGAATTGGGGCGATCGGCCGAGCTCGAGGAGGTCGGCGGCCCGGCCTACATCGCGGCGCTCGTGGACGGCGTGCCGCGGTCGACCAACGTCGAGCACTACGCGCGGATCGTCAAGGAAAAGTCGACGCTCCGCCACCTGATCTTCTCGGCCAACAAGATCGTCGCCGACGCGTACGAGGCCGAGGAGGAGGCCGACGTCATCCTCGATTCTGCCGAGCGCGCGATTTTCTCGATTGCCGACGACAAGATTCGCGACGGATTCGTCTCCATTGGCGCGCTGGCGCAGTCGAGCCTGGAGACGATCGAGAAGCTGCACGCCCGCAAGGAACTGATCACGGGCGTGCCGACCGGCTTTGTCGATCTCGACGAGATGACCTCGGGCCTCCAGGCGTCAGACCTGATCATCGTGGCCGCGCGGCCGTCGATGGGGAAGACCAGCCTCGTGCTCAACATCGCACAGCACGTCGGCATCAGGACCGGCATGACGGTGGGTCTGTTCAGCCTCGAGATGTCGAAGGAGCAGCTCTTTCTGCGCATGCTGACGGCCGAGGCGCGCATCGACGCGCATCGTCTGCGCGGCGGTTTCCTCGGCGAGCGCGACTGGGGACGGCTGTCGGAGGCCATCGGCACACTCAGCGAGACGAAGATCTTTGTCGACGACACGCCGTCGATTGGCGTGCTCGAGATGCGCGCCAAGTGCCGGCGGCTCGCCTCCGAGCACGGGCTGCATCTGGTCATCGTCGATTACATCCAGCTGATGCAGGGGCGCGGCAAGTTCGAGAACCGGACGCTCGAGCTGGGCGCGATTTCCCGGTCGCTCAAGGGGCTGGCGAAGGAGCTGCGCGTGCCGATCGTCGTGCTGTCGCAGCTCAGCCGCGCACCCGAGGCGCGGTCGGACCACCGGCCGCAGCTTTCCGATCTGCGCGAGTCGGGCGCGCTCGAGCAGGATGCGGACGTCGTCGTCTTCATCTACCGTGAGGATCAATACGCCGACCGAAGCCAGCCGGCGACCGAGAGCCAGGGCGTGGCCGAGCTCATCATCGGCAAGCAGCGGAATGGGCCGACGGGCGTCGTGAAGCTGGCGTTCATCCGCGAGTACACGAGGTTCGAGAATCTCGCTAGGGGGAGCGCCTGAGTCGCCAGACCGTGGCGCGCGTCGATCTGGACGCGCTCAAGTCGAACTTCCGGCACATCGTCGAGCATCTCGCGCGCGAGCAGCCTCGGCGTCCGCCGCGGCCGATTGCCGTGGTCAAGGCCAATGCGTACGGACACGGAGCGGCAGAGGTCGGGCGCGCGCTCGAGGACGCGGGCGCCGACCTGCTCGCGTGCGCCGACATCGAGGAAGGCGCGGTGCTGCGCGCGGCCGGCGTCACGGCGCAGATTCTGGTGTTCGGGGCCTTGAGCGTGAGCGACCTCGACGGCCTGTTCGACTGCGCGCTGACGCCGACCATCTCGACGCCGGGCGCCGCGCGCGCCGTTGAGACCATCGCGCGCAAGCACAAACAGCGGCTGCGCTACCACCTCAAGATCGATACCGGCATGAACCGGCTCGGGTTCCGTCACGACAACCTCGGGCGCACGCTGCCCGAGCTTCTCGCGAGCGAGGGCCTGGAGCTCGAGGCGGTGTATACGCACTTTGCGACGGCCGACGATCCAGACTCCAGGCTGTTCAACGATCAGGGCCTGCGGTTCGAGCGGGCGTTGAAGGACGTGGACGACATTCGAAAGGGAGCGCGGGGCGGTCGGCGTCCGTACGTCCATGCGGCCAATAGCGCCGCGCTGCTCCGGGATGCGCGGGTCTGGTACGACCGCGTGCGCCCGGGGCTGCTGTTGTATGGGGTCGTGCCGCCGCCGCTGGCCTCGACGCTGCCGCTATTGCCCGTGATGACGCTCCGCAGCAGGGTGGTGGCGGTCAAGGGCGTGCGGCCTGGCGAAGGCGTGGGCTACGGCGTCCAGTTTTCGGCCGAGCGGCCGGCGACCATTGCGACGATCCCGGCCGGGTACGCCGACGGCCTCGACGCGCGGCTAGGTGGGCGCGGCGTGGTGCTGATCCGCGGCCGCCGCGCGCCCATCGTCGGCTCTGTCTCGATGGACATGCTGGCGGCCGACGTCACCGGTCTCGATGCGGCGCCCGGCGACGAAGTCGTCATCCTCGGGTCGCAGGGCGGCGATCGGATCGACGTGCGCGAGATGGCGGCCACGATTGGCACGATCCCGTACGAGATCCTCTGCAGGATTGGCACACGGATCGAGCGGGTCTACAGCTAGTTGTCGACTACGTTCGAACGGCAGGGCGCTTCTTCAGTGTTTGGGTCGCGGGGTCAATCGTGACGCCAGCAGCCTCGAGCGCGGTCACTCCCAGAAAGGGTTCCACGTCGTCTGGACCGAACATCACGCGGCCGGCCGTGATCTCACCCATGAACTCGATCTGCGCGAGGCCGAACGCGAACTCCTGACGACTGCCATCGGCCAACTCGTACGTCTTGCGGCCGACGGGCTGGATGCCGGCCCTTCGAAGCTCGTGCGATGGAGCCATCGAGTCTATGGCGCCCGTATCGACCAGAAAGAGCGCCTCATAGCGATCCTCGGAGCTTCCCGGTACCTTGACCGATACCGGCACGTGAACAAATCCCACGTTCTCTCCTCGCTTCAGGACCGCCATGGCCCGATTCTACATCGTCGTAAGCACGCGACGTGCCGACACCCCGGGATCGCAGATCGTTGGGAAGACATCGAAGGTGACTGATTCCTCGGGAAGCGTGTGTCGGTCTACGTACGTAGTTTCTGCTATGTCAAGGGGGCTCACGTTGTAATTCTTGACTGGGCGCACTGCACTGCCAGACGGTCAAGACCCCAGCCGTAGCTGCCAGAGTCGCTGCTAAGCAGATTGCAATTCAATCAGCAATCAACAATCATCAATCACTTGCGCCGGGGGCCCCACCCCCGGCGCGAACTAACGCTGATGCCTCACCTCGGATCTGCATGTCCTCGGCTCGGCATGGCCGCGGGCGCCAATCATCAATGAAGCAGAAGACGGTCTTCGTCTGTCAGGAATGCGGGGCGCAGTCGCCGAAGTGGCTCGGGCGCTGCGCGGACTGCGGCGCGTGGAATTCGTTTGTCGAGGAGCGCGCGCCTGGGAGTGAGGGCACGGCCGGCGCAGCTGGCAGCGCCTCGCACCGATACGCGGTGACCGGCGCATCGGGCGTCGCGAAGCTGTACGCGGACGTCGAGATCGAGTCGCACGCGCGGCTCTCAACCTCCATCGACGAGTTTGACCGCGTGCTCGGCGGCGGCGTTGTACCAGGCTCGCTCGTGCTCCTCGGCGGCGAGCCGGGCATCGGCAAGTCCACTCTGCTGTTGCAGGCGGCGGCCAACATGGCCCGCACCGTCGGCCCGGTCCTCTACAGCTCGGGCGAGGAGTCCGAGCATCAGATCAAGTCGCGCGGCGAGCGGCTTGCGGTTGGAACCGCGCCGCTATATCTGCTGGCCGAGACCTGCCTCGAGCGCATCCTCGAAGAGATCGCCCGCATCAAGCCGGCGCTCGTGATCGTCGATTCGGTGCAGACGGTCTTCTCGCTCAAGTTCCAGTCCGCGCCGGGCAGCATCAGTCAGGTGCGCGAGGCCGCCACCCAGCTGCTCTTCACGGCCAAGGGCCAGAACGTGCCGACCTTTCTGGTCGGCCACGTCACCAAGGACGGCAGCCTCGCCGGCCCCAAGGCGCTCGAGCACGTCGTCGACACGGTGCTGTACTTCGAGGGCGAGCGGCATCACTCGCATCGCGTCGTGCGCGCCGTCAAGAACCGGTTCGGCGCGGTCAGCGAGCTCGGCGTCTTCGAGATGACGTCATCGGGCCTCCGTCCGGTGCCCAACCCGTCAAAGATGTTCCTTGCCGAGCGGCCGTCGAATGCTCCGGGCTCGGCTGTGTTCTGCGCGGTCGAAGGGTCGCGTCCCATGCTCATCGAAGTGCAGGCGCTTGTCGGCACGAGCAGCTACGGCACAGCGCGGCGCATGGTCAGCGGGATTGATCAGCAGCGCCTGTCGCTCCTCCTCGCGGTGCTGGACAAGCGCGCGGGCTTCAACCTGGCCGGCGACGATGTGTTCGTGAATGTGGCGGGCGGGATGAGCGTGGACGAGCCGGCCTCGGATCTGGGTGTGCTGGCGGCGATCGCCTCGAGCGTCCGCAATCGCGCCATTCCGTCCACGACCGCGATGTTCGGCGAAGTGGGACTGGCGTGCGAGGTTCGGGGCATCCCACAGGCCACGTTGCGCGTCCGCGAGGCGGCGCAAATGGGGTTTGAGCGCCTCGTCATGCCCGAGGCGAACATCGACCCGGCCGACCGCAAGGCGATGGGGAGCTGCGAGCTCATCGGCGTCCGGACGGTCGGAGAAGCGCTCGACGCGCTAATCGCATAGAAGTTCGGGTTCTTGGATGAACCCTGGGCACCCGGTGAACGCAGCGAACCCTGAGAACCGCGCGAACCCCGAGAAATGATAAGGTTGCGCCGGTGGCCTGGTTCGCGCTTGCGCGTGTCCTGTTTGTTTCTGCGGTCGCGTACGCGGCCGCCGAGCTCGAGCCGTTGCCGGGCGGCGTGCCGGTCAACATCGGCTTCGCGCTCGGTCTGGCCGCCCTCGTCGTCCTCCTTGAAAGCCGTCTGCGCGAAACCTCGGTCGCGCGCGTCCTGGGCGCGCTCATCGGCTGTGCCATCGGCCTTGGCCTCGCGCGCGCGATTGGCGCGGGCCTCTTCTGGGCCAACATCAGCGACCAGCGGGTCGAGTTCCTGCACAGCTTCATCCTGATCGTCCTGCCCTACCTGGGCCTGGTGCTGGGCGGCAAGCACGGCGAGTGGCTCGAGCCGGCGCGGCTCATCGGCCTGTTTCGCGCCGCCGGCCCCACGCGCCGGTATCGGATTCTCGACACCAGTGTCATCATCGATGGCCGCATCGCCGATGTCTGCGAAACCGGCTTTGTCGACGGCACGCTCGTCATCCCGCAGTTCGTCCTGAGGGAACTGCAGCTGGTCGCCGACTCGGGCGATTCGCTCAAGCGCAATCGAGGCCGCCGCGGACTCGATATCCTGCACAAGATTCAGAAGATGTCGGGCGTCGAGGTCATGATTTCGGATGTGGACTTTCCAGAGGTTCGTGAGGTCGATCTCAAACTGATCGAGCTGGCGCGGACGCTGCAAGGCAAGATCGTCACCAACGACTTCAACCTCAACAAGGTCGCGCAGCTGCGCGGCGTCGAGGTCCTCAACGTCAACGAGCTCGCCAACTCGCTCAAGCCGGTCGTGCTGCCGGGCGAGGTGATGAAGGTCTTCATCCTCAAAGAAGGCAAGGAATACAGTCAGGGTGTCGCCTATCTCGACGACGGGACGATGGTGGTGGCGGACAACGCCCGCCGGATGATCGGCAAGACCATCGATATCATCGTCACCAGCGTCTTGCAGACGACGGCCGGCAAGATGATCTTTGGGCGGTACGTCGAATCAGGGACCGTGGTTCAGCCGGCGGCTCCTGCGGCGGTCGAGAGCGACGACAACGGCCGCGCGCGGGTCAGGTCGGCGTCCGGCTCACAGACCTGACCCGGAATGTGCCTATTCCTCCGTATCATTGGTGGCGGACCGTCTTCTTCCTCATTCCGGCTATCAGTGTTTACACGGTTGTGCTCGGGGCCGCGTCGATCCTCTCCAGCCTGTTCGATCGCCGCGGACACTTCGCGCACGGATGCGCGCGCGCGTGGTCGTGGCTGATTCTCAAGACGACCGGTGTGCGCGTGACGGTCGAGGGGCTCAACCGGCTCAGGCCGGGCACGACGTACGTCTTCGTCTCCAACCATCAGAGCATTTACGACACGCCGGTCGTCTTCGCGTCGCTTCCGTATCAGATCCGCATCATCGCCAAGGAGTCGCTGGCGCGCTTTCCGGTGCTCGGCTGGCATCTCACACGCGGCGGGCACCTGTTTGTCGACCGCCAACACCCTGATCGCGCGGGCATCCTGAAGCGCTGGCGCGCGCTCGTCTCCGACGGGCTGTCGCTCATCATCTACGCGGAAGGGAGCCGCAGCCCGGACGGCCATGTCGGCCGATTTAAGGCCGGGAGCTTTCTCCTGGCGATCGAAGCCGGCCTTCCGATTGTACCGATCGCGGTGGTCGGCACGCGCCAGGTGATGCCGAAGGGACGGCTGCGGACCGAGCCGGCCGACGTCCGGCTGATCGTCCACGACCCGATTGAACCGTCGGTGGTGACCGACCCGACGATTCAGGATGCCAGGGCGCTCGCCGACCGCGTCCATCGTATTGTTGCGGACGCAGTCGAGAAATTGCAGAATGGCAGGAATCCTGTAATCTCCTGACATGTTTGTCACAGCGATCATCGCCGCCGCCGGACGCGGAGAGCGATTCGGCGTCGGCCTCAAGCAACTGCTGTCGATCGACGGCCGGACGATCCTCGACCGGAGCGTGCGAGCCTATCTCACGCATCCGTCGGTCGACGAGGTGGTCGTCGCGCTGCCCGAGGAGCTGGTCGCCGATCCGCCGGCGTACCTGCGGGATGCGGGCAAACCCTTGCACCTTGTGGCTGGCGGACGCCGGCGTCAGGACTCGGTTGCCAATGCGTTCGGTGTCGTGGCGGCGGCAAGCGACGTGGTCGTTGTCCACGATGCCGCACGTCCGTTTGCAAGCGAGGGTCTCATCACGCGAACGATTGGCGCCGCCGCTCGATCTGGTGCCGCGCTGGCCGCCGTCCAGGCGCGCGACACGGTCAAGCGTGTGTGGAAGGGCGGCGCCGGCCACTATGTCGTGCGCGAGACCGTTCCACGTGAAGCGATCTTTCTCGCGCAGACGCCGCAGGCCTTTCGACGCGACGTGCTGCGCGACGCGCTGGCGAGCGGATCGCGCGGCGCGGACGCGACCGACGAGGCGACGCTCGCCGAGCGGGCCGGCCACACGGTGCAGATCGTCGAGGGCGAAGTGTCGAACATCAAGATCACGACGCCCGACGACGTGCCGATGGCCGAGACGATCGCGCGCGGCGGTTCGGGTGGAGCGGCGGCGCTGCGCATCGGGACCGGCTACGACCTGCATCGGCTCGTCGATGGGCGGCCGCTCGTCCTGGGCGGTGTCACGATCCCCTTCGCGCGGGGCCTTGAGGGGCATTCGGATGCCGACGTGGTCTGCCACGCGATCGCGGACGCCGTCCTGGGCGCCGCGGCGTCGGGCGACATCGGTCGGCACTTTCCAGACACCGATCCGCAGTGGCGTGGTGCGTCGAGCCTCGATCTGTTACAGCGGGCGGCCCGGATGATTCGCGAGCGCGGGCTCGAGGTCGGCAACGTCGATGCCTCTGTCATCGCCGAGCGTCCGAAGCTGGCGCCGTACGTCGAGGCCATGCGCGCCAAGGTGGCCGAGGCGCTCGGCATCTCGCCCGATCGTGTCAGCGTCAAAGGCAAGACCAACGAGGGCGTGGGCGAGCTGGGACGCAATGAAGCCATTGCTGTCCATGCGGTCGCGTTGTTACGCCGGGTCTGAAAAGACCCGGCCTACTGGAGAAACGTAGGGCGGGTCCTTTTGGACCCGCCGACGATCATGCGTGTCCGCTTTGCTCCCAGTCCAACCGGTCAGCTGCACGTCGGCAACGCGCGGACGGCGCTGTTCAACTGGCTGCTGGCCCGTGGCTCGGGCGGTGTGTTCATCCTCCGCATCGAGGACACCAACGCCGAGCGCTCGACCCGCGAATCCGAGGTGGCCATCGAGCGCGACCTCCGGTGGCTCGGCCTGGATTGGGACGAAGGCCCCGATATCGGCGGACCGCGAGGTCCGTACCGGCAGTCCGAGCGGCTGCACCTCTATCAGTCGTACGCCACCGAGCTGCTCAACACCGACGCCGCCTACTACTGCTTCTGTTCGGCCGCCGATCTGGAGGCCGCGCGCGAGGCGGCAGTCGCTTCGGGCCGGCCGGCACGCTACGGCGGCGCTTGCCGGCGTCTGAGTCGCGAGCAGGCCCAGGCGCGGATCGCCGCTGGTGAACGGCCGGCGATTCGCTTCAGGGTGCCAGCGGTCGGCGACGTTGTCTTCACCGACGTCGTGCGCGGCGACGTGCGCTTTCCGATCGACGTCATCGGCGACCCGATCATCGTACGCGCCGACGGCCATCCGGCCTATAACTTCGCGGTCGTCGTCGACGACGCGCTGATGGAAGTGACGCATGTCGTGCGGGGCGAGGATCACATCTCGAACACACCGCGCCAGGTGCTCCTGTACGAGGCGCTCGGATTCTCGCCGCCGATGTTCGCTCACCTCGCGCTCGTCATGGGTCCCGACCATGGTCCGTTGTCCAAGCGCCACGGGGCGACATCAGTGGCAGAATTCCGGTCGAAGGGGTACCTGCCCGAGTCGCTCGTCAATTACCTGGCGCTCATCGGCTGGTCACCGCGTGGCCCGGGTCGTTCGCGGTCAGTCGAAGACGATGCGGAGCTGTGGCCGATTGACGAACTGGCGAAGCGCTTCGCTCTCGACGACGTCAGCCACAGCGCAGGCGTGTTCGACGAAGAGAAGCTGGCGTGGGTGAACCGGCATTACCTGAAGATCGCCGACCCGACGCGGATCGCCGAGCTGTCGGTGCCGCACTTTGGCGCAGCCGGCGTGCGCATGGCACCAGATGGTCGCGGCCTGGCGTTTCTCGCCGGGGCCCTGCCGATGGCCACCTCATCGGTCGATCGGATCGATCAGATTCCGACACGTCTGGCGTTTCTGTTTGACGCCGACACGACGCATGCGCTGTTGGACCCAGGCGTCCGCAGCGAGATGAACGACGAAGGTGCGCGCGCGGTGGTGGTGGCGCTGGCCGAAGAGCTCACGACCGCGCCGCGGCTCGACCGCCAGGGGTTTCGTGCCGTGGCGAATCAGGTCAAGGCACGGACCGGCCGGAAGGGGAAGGCGCTGTTTCATCCGATCCGCGTGGCGTTAACGGGCCGCCGTGAAGGCCCGGAGCTCGACCTCGCGGTGCCGGCCATCGACGCGGGTGCGGATCTGCCGGGTGAGGCCGGCATCCCGAAGATTCTCGGTTGCCGCGAGCGTGCCGCGCTGTTCGCACGAGCGTTAGAGCAGCCTTGGTGACCAGCCGAGTACGAGAGCTTTGGTCCCAGCGGCGACAGAGCGCCTGCGGCCATGCGAGCCCGAGGCCATGCGAAGCCGAGGGCGAGCATCGGCGTAAGTTCGCGCGCGGGGGTGGGGCTCCGCGCGCAAGTGAATAATGCTCATCTACGGCATCAACCCGGTGCTCGAAGCGCTCCGCTCCGGCCGTGTGTCCACGCTGCGTGTGGCGCATCGTGCGGATGGCCGGCTTAGAGCGCTGCTCGAAGCCGCTCAAGAGAAGGGCGTCGCGATTGAGCGCGTCGCCCCGGCCGATCTCGATCGAGCCTCACGCGGAGGCGTGCATCAGGGCGTCGTGGCCGACCTGGGCGCGTCGAATGCGATGAGCGTGGAAGATCTCGTGGCCCAGGCCAGAGGCACGCCGCTCATCGTCGTGCTCGACTGCATCGAGGATCCGCAGAATCTGGGCGCGATTCTACGGACCGCGGACGCCGCGGGCGCTGATGGCATCGTCCGGCAGTCGCGGCGGGCGGCGCCGCTCGGCGGGGCCGCCGCCAAGGCCTCGGCCGGGGCCGTCGCCCACGTGCGGATCGCCGAGGTGGTGAACATCGCGCGCGCGATCGAGACGTTGAAAGCGGCCGGTGTCTGGACGGTCGGGCTCGCCTCTGACGGGGCGACGCCGTACGACCAGATTGACTACACGGTGCCGACGGCCCTCGTCGTGGGGGCTGAGGGGACCGGCCTGCGGCGCCTGGTGCGCGAGCGGTGCGACTGGCTGGCTTCGATTCCCATGCGGGGGCACGTTCAAAGCCTGAACGTCTCGGTGGCCGCCGGGATCGCGCTCTTCGAGGCGGTACGACAGCGGCGGGCACCGCGCTCTTAGCCCGCATTATTCATGAAGTCGGCTGAATCGTGGTGACCGGAGCGTTTCGAAGGTTCCCAATCCTCATGAGGCGGCGACACGTGCGGCTGAGCACGTGCCCGGAGGGTGCGGCGTGCCGTTCGGCCCGGCGCAGACGACGTCCGCGAGTGCGCGCCGACAGCTCGCGCCAGGACGGGTCGGGAGGTGCCAGGCGGGCGGCGGCGCAGTCGTTACCCGGGTCGCGCCCCCAGGCGCAGGGCGATGCGTTGCCACGTGGCGCAGTCGGGCGTGCTGAGGGGGAGATGGATCACCACGCGGCGCACCGACGCGACGACCTGCGCGCCGAGCTTGAGCAACCGCAGCCGCAGCGTCGCGACCTGCGCGCGCGCACAGCGCGTCCGGGCGGCCTGGAGCCGCACCTCTTGCAGCAGGACATAGGCGGCCGCGGTCAGGAGCACCCGCAGTTGGTTTGCCCAAAACCGGGTGCAGCTCGTGCGGCCGATGGCGAGGTCGTGGTGCAGTTCCTTGATGCGGTTTTCGATGTCGCCGCGCGCACAGTAGACCTGCTCGTAGACGAACCGCGGGGTCTGGCGCAGATTGGTGATCACAAAGCGGGCGTTGTCCCGCGGCTCCCGCCCGGGCAGCCGCACGACCTCGGCTTTGATCACGACGCGTCGATCGTGCGCCCACGTCTTGGCGGCGTACCGCGCGTCGAGATAGACGTGCGCGGTCTGGCCGCTGGCAGCGCTCTGCGGCCGGACCTGCGCCATCGCGGGCGCGGCGAGGCGCGTCAAGACGGCGTTCTCCCCCATGGCGACGACGTAGGTGAGGCGGGACTCGGCGTCCAGGAAGTCCAAGAGCTCGGGGGTCGCAAACCCGCCGTCCAGCCGCACGAGAAAGCGGGCCTGTGGAAACGCGCGGCGCAGCCGCGTCAGCAGCCGTCGCACGAGCCCGAGGGCGCCGCGGGTCGCGGGGACATTCCCCGGGCGCAGCACGGCCGCACAGAGATACTGCTCGACTTCATCATTGAAGGTCAGGAACGCGAGCATCGGCAGATAGCACCACGTGTCGTAGTGTCCATTGAAGAACGTGAGTTGCTGCGCGCCATGCGTCGGATCGTCCGTCGGGTCGAGGTCAATCGTGATCAGGCGCGCGCGGCGGTGCAACCGGCGCTGGTGCCGCGCGATCACGCAGGCCGCCAACGCGCGCCCGGCGCGGTAGAGCGCGTGACGGCCGACGCCATTCTCAAACCGCGAGATCGTGGGCTGCGACGCGAGCGACGCCCCGTCGATCGGGTCACGGTCCAGCAGCAACTTCTGAATCGGATCAGCGGCGAGCCGGTCCGCGTCGTTGGCGTCCGGATACCCGCAGGCGATCCCGAAGACGCGTTGCGCCACCAACGCGGCCATCGTGTGCGTCACCTTCGCCGCGGGGCGGGCATCCGTCAAGCACTCGGCGAACGCGGCCGTGACGCCGAGTCGCCGGTCGGCGGCCTTCAGCAGCACGGCGCCCCCATCCGAGCTCGCGTGCGCCTGATCGAAGGTCGCGACCAACGGCTTGTCGAACAGGTCTGGGAAGAGAACAGTCTGTGGTATCGTGTCGTCGTTCAACGTAAACGCCTCCGTTGTGGCGAAAGGTCCATCAGCACGGCCTTTGTACCACGCGGAGGCGTTTCTGTTTCTACGGATCTACGACCGTTCGTGAATAATGCGGGTTAGCCCGTGTCGCCGTAACCTGAACGAGAAAAAGGCGCCAGACGCGCTTCCAGAGGCTTGTGTGCGTGGCATGGAAGGTGCTAACATTCGCCGTTTGTCTGGCTGGCGTAGCTCAGTCGGTAGAGCAGCTGATTTGTAATCAGCAGGTCGGGGGTTCAACTCCCTCCGCCAGCTCCACCTGGGCCCGCACGGCCGGCGTCAGAAAGCAAGCGACGACTCCACATTTCAGACAGTTGGCGAGGTAGCGAAGCGGTCAAACGCAGCAGACTGTAAATCTGTCGCCCTAGCGGCTTCGAAGGTTCGAGTCCTTCCCTCGCCACCAATTGGGCTTCGAGGACGGGATTTGGGATTCGGGATTCGGGATTTGAGGAGATGGGGCCAAATCCCAAGTCCCGAACCCCGAATCCCAGCGGCGTAGGAGGATTGGCGGGAGTAACTCAGTGGTAGAGTCACAGCCTTCCAAGCTGTTGGTCGCGGGTTCGATCCCCGTCTCCCGCTCCACATTGCGGATTTCGGATTGTGGATTGCAGATTGGGAACAGGCGGCTGGGGAATCGGCAGTTGGTTGGGGAATCAGCAATCAGCACTCCGCAATCATCAATGCGTGAGCCGATGTAGCTCAGTTGGCAGAGCGCGTCCTTGGTAAGGACGAGGTCACCAGTTCGATTCTGGTCATCGGCTCCAGCCTTCGCTCGCTGGGCGAGCTTCGGCTAGGCAAGCTTAGCGCGGCTTGTCCCGCAGAAGCGGAACGCGAAGGCGGAAGGCGGACGGCAACCGAGTCGGTAGTAACGGAGAGAACGTAGAGGACGCAGACGACATGGCTAAAGAAAAATTCGACCGAAGCAAACCGCACGTGAATGTCGGCACCATCGGGCACATCGACCATGGCAAGACCACGCTGACGGCGGCGCTCACCAAGGTGGCCGCCGACAAGGGCTGGGCGAAGTTCATCTCCTACGACGAAGTCGCCAAGGCGTCGGAGTCACAGGGCCGCCGCGACGAGACGAAGATTCTGACGATCGCGACGAGCCACGTCGAATACTCGACCGCCAAGCGGCATTACGCCCATGTGGACTGCCCGGGCCATGCCGACTACATCAAGAACATGATCACGGGTGCCGCCCAGATGGACGGCGCCATCGTGGTCGTGAGCGCGGTGGATGGGCCGATGCCGCAGACGCGCGAGCACATCCTGCTCGCCCGTCAGGTCAACGTGCCGTGTCTCGTCGTCGCGCTCAACAAGGTGGACGCGATTGACGATCCGGAGCTGCTCGACCTGGTCGAGCTCGAGGTGCGCGAGCTGCTGAAGAGCTACGGCTTCCCGGGTGACGATGTCCCAGTGGTCCGCCTGTCGGCGCTTAAAGCGCTGCAGGGGGATCCGGACGGCGTCGCCGGCGTTCTCAAGCTGATGGAGGCGCTCGACAGCTACGTGCCGATCCCGACGCGCGAGGTCGACAAGCCGTTCCTGATGCCGATCGAAGACGTCTTCTCGATCTCGGGCCGCGGCACGGTGGTCACCGGGCGCGTGGATCGTGGCACGGTGAAGGTGGGCGAGGAAGTCGAGATTGTCGGGTTCAAGCCGACCGAGAAGAAGATCGTCACCGGCGTCGAGATGTTCAGGAAGCTCCGCGATGCGGGCGTGGCTGGCGACAACATCGGCGTGCTCCTGCGCGGCGTGGAAAAAGACGACGTCGAGCGTGGCCAGGTGTTGTGCAAGCCCGGTTCGATCAAACCGCACACCAAGTTCAAGGGCGAGGTCTACATTCTGTCGAAAGAAGAAGGGGGCCGTCACACGCCCTTCTTCAACGGCTATCGCCCGCAGTTCTACATCCGGACGACCGACGTGACGGGCACGCTCAATCTGCCCGAAGGGGTCGAGATGGTGATGCCCGGCGACAACACGACGATCAGCGCCGAGCTGATGACGCCGGTGGCGATCGAAAAAGGCTCGCGCTTCGCGATTCGTGAAGGCGGGCGCACGGTGGGCGCGGGCACGATCACGGAGATCACTGAGTAATGCGCGAAATCATCGCGCTGGCGTGCACCGAGTGCAAGCGGCGCAATTACGGTACGACGAAGAACAAGAAGAAGACGACCGATCGGCTCGAGCTGAGCAAGTACTGCCGGTTCTGCCGGAAGCACACGGCGCACAAAGAGTCGAAGTGAACGGCAATGAGATAGGCCAGTAGCTCAATTGGCAGAGCACCGGTCTCCAAAACCGGGGGTTGGGGGTTCGATTCCCTCCTGGCCTGCCAACTGTTTGCGGCGGCCGGACCGGGTGCGGCTGAGAGTCCACGCTCGATGCCGACCCTTCGGCGGGCTCAGGGTCGTCCCGAGCATGGTCGAGCGACGAGCGATGGCGTAAGTTCGGCAGGCGGTGGGGGTGGCCCCCGTAAGAGACACAGTCGAAGATGGCCGACGAGACGACAACGCTGGAGACGGTCAGAGAAGCGGCCGGTGGGCGCTTCGAGCGGATGCGTCTATTCCTGAGCGAGGTGCGCAACGAGCTCAAGCGGGTCAGCTGGCCGAGCCGGAAGGAAGTGTACGCGACGACGTTCGTGGTGATCCTCGTGTCGCTGTTTTTCGGGCTGTACCTGTGGCTGCTCGACCTCGGGCTGGATCGGCTCGTCAGGTGGATCTTTGGTCGGTTCGGTGCGGCATGACCGACGTCGCCACCAGGAATTGGTACATCGTGCACACGTACTCGGGCTTCGAGAAGAAGGTGGCCGAATCGCTGCAGCAGCGCGTGGCGGCGTACGGGCTGCAGCACGAGATCGGCGAGATCCTCATCCCGACCGAGGACGTGGTGGAAATGCGCGGCGGCCGGAAGGTGGTGACGGCCAAGCGGTTCTTTCCCGGGTACATCCTGGTCGAGATGAACATGTCCGACCATGCGTGGCACGTCGTGAAGAACACGCCCAAGGTCACAGGATTTGTCGGGGCGGGCGCCAAGCCGACGCCGCTCAGTAAGGACGAAGTCGAGCAGATTCTCCAGCAGGTACGGACGGCGGCCGAGAAGCCCAAGCCGAAGTACATGTTCGAGAAAGGCGAGCAGGTGCGGATCAACGAGGGGCCGTTCACCAGCTTCAACGGCGTGGTCGACGAGGTGAACGTCGACAAGAACACGCTGAAGGTCATGGTGACGATCTTCGGTCGATCGACGCCCGTGGAGTTGGACTTTTTGCAGGTGGAGAAGATCTGAAGCGCCTGCGGCCACGCCGAGCCGAGGACATGGAGATCCAAGGCGAGGCGTCAGCGTGAGTTCGCGCTGGGGGTGGGGCCCCAGCGCCAGTGAAAAAAAAGATGGCGAAAAAGGTTCAGGCCCTCGTGAAGCTCCAGATTGCCGCCGGCAAGGCGACGCCCGCGCCCCCCGTGGGGACGGCGCTCGGCCCGCAGGGCATCAACATCATGGACTTCTGCAAGAACTTCAACGCGAAGACCGCGAAAGACGAAGGGCTCATCATCCCGGTCGTTGTGACGGTGTACGCGGATCGGTCGTACAGCTTCATCACGAAGACGCCGCCAGCGGCGGTGCTTCTCAAGCGTGCGGCGAACATTGCGAAGGGATCGGCCGAGCCGAACAAGAACAAGGTCGGCACGGTCACGTCCAAGCAGGTCGAGGAGATTGCCAAGCTGAAGATGCCCGACCTCAACTGCGAGTCGCTCGACGCGGCGGTCAAGACCGTCGCCGGCACCGCGCGCTCGATGGGCCTCGATGTAATTGGCTGAGCGCCTGCGGCCATGTGAGCCCGAGGCCATGGGAAGCCGAGGGCGAGCATCAGCGTAAGTTCGCGGCGGGGGGGG
>MELA01000112.1:20942-44956 GCA_001767495.1 Acidobacteria bacterium RIFCSPLOWO2_12_FULL_65_11
ATGTGGGGCCCCACGCGAAGTGAGGAATGTGGGAGCGCTCCTTGTGGAGCGCGTTTGGACCACCGAGGTATTCGATGAGAACACACGGGAAACAATTCACCGCCGCCAAAGCGCAGGTGGCCGCCGATCGAAGCTATTCGATCGAAGATGCGGTCCCGCTCATGCAGAAGGTCAAATTCGCCAAGTTCGACGAGACCGTGGAGCTGGCGCTCCGGCTCGGTGTCGATCCGAAGCACGCCGACCAGATGGTGCGCGGCACGGTGGTCCTGCCGCACGGTCTCGGCAAGAGCAAGCGCGTGCTCGCGATCGCCGGCGGCGACAAACAGAAGGAAGCCCAGGAGGCCGGCGCCGACGTGGTGGGCGGTGAGGAGATGGTCGAGAAGATTCAGGGCGGCTTCATGGAGTTCGACGCCGTGGTCGCTACGCCCGACATGATGCGCGCGGTCGGCAAGCTCGGCAAAGTGCTCGGCCCGCGGGGGCTGATGCCGAACCCCAAGACCGGCACCGTCAGCGTGGACATCGCCAAGGCGGTCAGGGAGATCAAGGCCGGCAAAGTGGAGTTCCGCGTCGACAAGACCGGCATCATCCACGCGCCGCTCGGCAAGACGTCGTTTGCCACCTCCTCGCTCGTCGCCAACGCGCACGCGCTTGTCGACAGCATCGTGAAAGCCAAGCCCGCGGCGGCCAAAGGCAAGTTCCTCCGGAGCGTCACCCTGTCGTCGACGATGGGGCCGGGGATCAAGATCGATACAACGCACATTGACGTGGCGGTGAAACACTAATGGCGGTCACCAGAGCAGACAAGGAAGCCGAGTTGCAGCAGCTCGAGTCGGCGTTCAAGGGAGCCGACAGCGCGATCCTGGTCGACTACAAGGGCCTCAACGTGCCGCAGATGACCGAGCTGCGGCGCCAGCTCCGCTCGGCGAAGGCGAAGTACAAGGTCGTCAAGAACACCCTCGCCAAACGCGCGCTGAAAGGTACATCGCTCGCCGTGCTCGAGAAGTATTTCGAGGGCACCACGGCGGTGGCCTACACCGCGACCGATGCGGTCCTCCTTGCCAAGACGCTGACGACGTTTGTCAAGACGGCGCCGTCGCTGACGATCAAGGCGGCAGTCGTGGAGGGCCGGGCCATCAAGCCGGCCGAGGTGACCGATCTGGCGTCGCTGCCGGGCCGGCCCGAGCTGTACGCGCGGCTGCTCGGCACGATGCAGGGGCCCATGGTCCGGCTCGTCACGGTGCTCAACGCCGTCCCGCGGGATTTGATGAATGTGCTGGCGGCAGCGGAAAAGAAACGACAGGCAACATAGCGTGGCTCATGGTTTAAGGCTGATGGCTCAGGGGGGCTCAAGCCCTCAGCCATGAGTCCTGAGCCGATAGGAGAACAGAGATGGCCGAAGTGACTCAGCAGCAGGTGGTCGAGTACATCAAGGGAATCAGCGTCCTCGAGCTGTCGCAGCTCGTCAAGACGCTCGAGGCAGAGCTCGGCGTGTCCGCCGCGGCGGCGATGCCGATGATGGCCATGCCCGGCGCGGCGGGCGGCGCCGCGGCAGCGGCGGAGGAGAAGACCGAATTCACGGTCACGCTGACCGAAGTCGGCGGCAACAAGATCAACGTGATCAAAGTTGTCCGCGAGATCACCAGCCTGGGGCTGAAGGAAGCCAAAGACCTCGTCGAGGGCGCGCCGAAAGCGGTGAAGGAAGGCATCCCCAAGGACGAGGCCGCGGCCATCAAGAAGAAGTTCGAAGACGTCGGGGCAAAAGTCGAGATCAAGTAGGGATTCGGGATTGGGGATTCGGGATTCGTCGGATCCGTATCCCCCGTCCGACGTGTGTCTGCAGCGCGTGTGTCATCCGGGTGTCTGAGTCTGGGATCCCACGAATCCCAAACCCCGAACCCCAAATCCCGAGGGTCTTAGACGATGTACAGCCTTCCCAAGAACGTCTACCGCGAGCGCATCGACTTTTCGAAAATCAAGACGACCGTTCCGATTCCGAACCTGATCGAGATCCAGAAGAAGTCCTACGAGCGCTTCCTGCAGATGAACCGTCTGCCGAACGAGCGCGACGACGCGGGTCTGCAGTCGGTGTTCAAGTCGGTCTTCCCGATCAGCGACTTCCGCGAGAACTCCTCGCTCGAGTTCATCGAGTATTCGATCGGCAACTGGGAGTGCAAGTGCAGCAAGCTCATGGGGCTGCACCACCTGCGCAAGCCCTGCGCGCACTGCGGCGCGACGATCGTCGCCGATCCGTACGGCGACCGTGACGTGCCGTGTCCGCGCTGCGGCAAGCCCAACCAGGCGCACGGCGACGTCTGCGACATCTGCGGGAACACGGTCGGGCTCAAGCTCAAGTACGACGTGGATGAATGCCAGGAGCGCGGCATGACCTACGCCGTGCCCCTCAAGGTGACGATCCGGCTGGTGGTGTGGAACAAGGACCCCGAGACCGGTGTCAAGAGCATCCGCGACATCAAGGAGCAGGAGGTCTACTTCGGCGACATCCCGCTCATGACCGAGAACGGGACCTTCATCATCAACGGCACCGAGCGCGTGATCGTCTCGCAGTTGCACCGCTCGCCGGGCGCCTTCTTTCACTCCGAGGACAAGACGATCTTCGTCGCGCAGATCATTCCGTACCGCGGCTCGTGGGTGGAGTTCGAGTACGACACGAAGAACCTTCTCTACGTGCGCATCGACCGCAAGCGGAAGTTCCTGGCCACGGTGTTCCTGCGCGCGCTCGGTCTGCGCGGGGCCGACGAGATCATCCGCGCCTTCCACAACGTCGACGAGCTGCGGCTCAAGAAAGGCACGCTCACCTGGAAAGTGGCCGACACGCTCGTCGGCCTGCGCGCGGCCAAGGACATCGTGGTCCCCGGCGAGAACTTCACCGTGCAGCAGGGCAAGAAGATCACCAAGAACGCCGTCGAGGCCCTGAAGAAGGCCGGCGTCGAGGCCGTCGAGATCTCCGACACCGAGCTCGAAGGCGCCTACGCGGCGGCCGACGTCGTCGATCCGTCGACGGGCGAGGTGATCCTCGAAGCCAATGAAGAGCTGACGCCGCGCGTCATTTCGATGGCGCAGGAGAAGGACGTCGATCGCATCGAGGTGTTCTTCCCCGAGCGCGACGAAGTCGGGTCGATCATCGGCCAGACGCTGAAGAAAGACCCCATCCACACGCACGAAGAGGCGCTCATCGAGATCTACCGGCGCCTGCGGCCCGGCGATCCGCCCACGCTCGACAGTAGCCGGTCGCTCTTCGAGAACATGTTCTTCAACCCGCAGAAGTACGACTTTTCGCGGGTCGGCCGCCTGAAGCTCAACACGAAGCTCGGCCTGAACACGCCGCTCGACGAGAAGATCCTGCACCCGCAGGATTTCTACGAGGTCATCAAGTACCTGCTGAAGCTCAGGAAGAATCCGGCCAACGTCGACGACATCGATCATCTGGGCAACCGCCGCGTCCGATCGGTGGGCGAGCTGCTCGAGAACCAGTTCCGCATCGGCCTGGTGCGGATGGAGCGCGCCATCAAGGAGAAGATGTCGGTCTACCAGGAGATGGCGACGGCGATGCCGCACGACCTGATCAACGCGAAGCCGGTCATGGCGGCGATTCGCGAGTTCTTCGGATCGTCGCAGCTCAGCCAGTTCATGGACCAGACCAATCCGCTCTCGGAGATCACCCACAAGCGGCGGCTGTCGGCGCTCGGGCCGGGCGGTCTGTCGCGCGAGCGCGCCGGGTTCGAGGTCCGCGACGTCCACCCGACGCACTACGGGCGCATCTGTCCCATTGAGACGCCGGAAGGTCCCAACATCGGACTCATCTCGTCGCTGTCCTGCTACGCCCGCATCAACGAGTTCGGCTTCATCGAGTCGCCGTACCGGAAAGTGAAAGACGGCCGCGTCACCGATTTCGTGCTCGTCACCAACGCCGGCGGGTCGAAGTACAAGACGGGCGAGATCGTCGAAGCCGAGGAACTGGTGGCCGAGGACGGCCGTCCGCGGCGTAAGGGCGTCGAGTTCACGCCGCACTCCTACTACCTGTCGGCCTGGGAAGAGGATCAGTACATCATCGCGCAGGCGAATGCCGCCGTGGATGCCAATGCCAAGCTGACGCAGGAGCGCGTCAACGCGCGCCAGGCGGGCAACTTCATCCTGGCGCCGCGCGACAACGTGCAGTTCATCGACGTGTCGCCCAAGCAGCTCGTCTCGGTCGCGGCCTCGCTCATCCCGTTCCTCGAGAACGACGATGCGAACCGCGCGTTGATGGGGTCGAACATGCAGCGCCAGGCGGTGCCGCTGCTCCGCGCGCGCGCGCCGTTTGTCGGCACCGGCATGGAATACATCACGGCGCGCGACTCGGGCGCGGTCATCGTGGCCCGCCGGTCGGGCACCATCGACTACGTGGACAGCCAGCGCATCGTCGTCAGGGTGGAGAGCGAAAGCGAGACAGAAGACAAGATCGGCAAGGAGATGGGCGCCGACATCTACCCGATGACGAAGTTCAAACGTAGCAACCAGAACACGTGCATCACCCAGAAACCCATCGTCCGTGTGGGCCAGCGGGTGCACAAGGGGCAGGTGCTCGGCGACGGACCGTGCACCGAGCTGGGCGAGCTGGCGCTTGGACGCAACGTGCTCGTCGCCTTCATGCCGTGGCGCGGGTACAACTTCGAGGACGCGATTCTCGTCTCCGAGCGCATGGTGAAAGAGGACTACTACACCTCGATTCACATCGAGGAATTCGAGATCGAGTCGCGCGACACCAAGCTGGGGCCCGAAGAAATCACGCGCGACATCCCGAACGTCTCAGAGAGCTTCCTCAAGGATCTCGACGAGAGCGGCATCATCCGGATTGGCGCCAACGTCAAGCCGGGTGACATCCTGGTGGGGAAGGTCACGCCGAAGGGCGAGACCCAGCTGACACCCGAAGAGAAGCTGCTCCGCGCCATCTTCGGCGAGAAGGCGGGCGACGTCCGCGACGCCTCGCTCATCTGCCCGCCCGGCATCGAAGGCATCATCGTCGGCGTGAAGATTTTCTCGAGAAAGGGCATCGAGAAAGACGATCGGGCCAAGGCGATCGAGCAGGAAGAGCTCGAGATGATGGAGAAGAACCTTCAGGACGAGATCCGCATTCTGCACGACGAAGTGAAGAAGCGCGTGATCATGATGCTGAAGGGGCAGGAGCTTCGGTCGGATCTGTTCGACGAGTACGGCCGCGAGAAGATCCTGAAGAAGGGGACGCTGCTCACCCAGGACATCCTCCAGGAGATGCCCTACGACACGATGGTGCGGCTGAAGATCGCGACCGACGACACGCGGCTCGAGGACGATTTGAGCGATCTCGAGCAGCGGACCGAGCGGCAGGTCGAAGTCATCAAGAATCTTTTCGAGGAGAAGAAAGAGAAGATCCGCCGCGGCGACGAGCTGCCGCCTGGCGTCATCAAGCTCGTCAAGGTGTACGTCGCGATGAAGCGCAAGCTGTCGGTCGGCGACAAGATGGCCGGCCGGCACGGCAACAAGGGCGTCATCGCGCGCATCCTGCCCGAGGAGGACATGCCGCATCTGCCGGACGGCACGCCGGTCGAGATTGTCTTGAATCCTCTGGGCGTGCCGTCGCGCATGAACGTCGGCCAGATTCTCGAGACGCATCTTGGCTGGGCTGCGCACGCGCTCGGTCTGTACTTTGCGACGCCGGTGTTTGACGGCGCGACCGAGGCCGAGATCAAGGGCTGGCTCGACCGTGCGGGGCTTCCCAAGAGCGGCAAGACGAAGCTCTACGATGGCATGACCGGCGAAATGTTCGAGCAGCAGGTCACGGTCGGCTACATCTACATGCTGAAGCTGTCGCACCTGGTCGACGACAAGATCCACGCGCGGTCGATCGGGCCGTACTCGCTCATCACCCAGCAGCCGCTTGGCGGCAAGGCGCAGTTCGGCGGCCAGCGATTCGGCGAGATGGAGGTCTGGGCGCTCGAGGCCTACGGCGCGGCGCACATCCTCCAGGAGCTGCTCACGGCGAAGTCCGACGATGTGATCGGCCGCGCGAAGATCTACGAGGCGATCGTCAAAGGCGACGCGTCGTTCACTGCCGGGCTGCCCGAGTCGTTCAACGTCCTCATCCGCGAGCTCCAGTCGCTGTGTCTGGATATCGAGCTGATGAAGACGAAGAAGAAACCGGTGGAAGTCGCTCCAGAAGCCGTACTACAAGAGGTGTAACTCAATGCGACCTTCTTTTCACGAGCGTTCGGCGCTTACCAGCGATTTTGACGCCATTCGGATCAGCCTGGCCTCGCCCGACAAGATCATGTCGTGGTCGCACGGCGAGGTGACCAAGCCCGAGACGATCAACTACCGCACGTTCAAGCCCGAGCGCGACGGGCTGTTCTGCGCGAAGATCTTCGGCCCCATCACCGATTGGGAGTGCCTCTGCGGCAAGTACAAGCGCATGAAGCACCGCGGCGTGATTTGCGACAAGTGCGGCGTCGAGGTGACGCAGGCCAAGGTGCGCCGCGAGCGGCTGGGCCACATCACACTCGCCACGCCCGTGAGCCACGTGTGGTTCTTCAAGGGCCTGCCGAGCCGCATCGGCCACCTGCTCGACATCTCGCTCCGCGACCTCGAGCGCGTCCTGTACTTCGAGGCCTACGTCGTGGTCGATCCGGGCGAGGCCGAGCTCAAGCAGAATCAGCTGCTGAATGAAGAGCAGTACCGCAAGGCGCGCGAGGAGCACGGCCCGAAGTTCAAGGCGCAGATGGGCGCCGAGGCGATCAAGGAGCTGCTCAAGCGCGTCAGCATCGAGAAGCTCGCCGTCGAGTTGCGCGACAAGATGAAGACCGAGCAGTCGGCGGCGAAGAAGCTGAAGTTCGCCAAGCGCCTCAAGGTGGTCGATTCGTTCAGGAAGTCGAGCAATCGTCCCGAGTGGATGATTCTGGACGTCATTCCGGTGATTCCGCCCGAGCTTCGTCCGCTCGTCCCTCTCGATGGCGGCCGCTTTGCCACCTCCGACCTCAACGACCTCTATCGCCGCGTCATCAACCGCAACAACCGGTTGAAGAAGCTGATGGAGCTGAAGGCCCCCGACGTCATCATCCGCAACGAAAAGCGGATGCTCCAGGAGGCCGTCGACGCGCTCTTCGACAACGGCCGCCGCGGCCGCGTGCTGCGGGGCGCGAACAACCGCCCGCTCAAGTCGCTCTCCGACACGCTCAAGGGCAAGCAGGGGCGCTTCCGCCAGAACCTGCTCGGCAAGCGCGTCGACTACTCGGGCCGCTCGGTCATCGTCGTCGGACCGGAGTTGAAGCTGCATCAGTGCGGGCTGCCCAAGAAGATGGCGCTCGAGCTGTTCAAGCCGTTCATCTATAACAAGCTCGAAGAACGCGGTCTGGTCGCCACGATCAAGCAGGCCAAGGAGATGGTGGAACTGCAGCGTCCCGAGGTGTGGGACGTGCTCGAAGAGGTGATCCGCGAGCATCCGGTGCTGCTCAACCGCGCGCCCACGCTCCATCGCCTCGGCATTCAGGCGTTTGAGCCGGTGCTCGTCGAAGGCAAGGCGATTCGCATCCATCCGCTCGTCTGCACGGCGTTCAACGCCGACTTCGACGGCGACCAGATGGCGGTCCACATTCCGCTGGCGCCCGAGGCGCAGATCGAAGCCTCGGTGCTGATGCTGTCGAGCAACAACATCCTCTCGCCGGCGCACGGCTCGCCGATCGCGATTCCCTCGCAGGACATCGTCCTCGGCATCTATTACTTGACCAAGGCGAAGAGCGGCGCGAAGGGCGAGGGCCGCGCGTTCGGGAACCCCGACGATGTGATGCTGGCGCTCGAGGCGGGGGAGGTCGAGACGCTGTCGCCCATCCGGCTGCGGTATACGGGCGACATCCAGGACCTGACGGCCTCTCGGGACGATCAGGACGTGCTGCGGACCGAGGTACAGACCGTCAGCAGCAAGATCATCAACACGACGGTCGGCCGGGTCATTCTCAACGAACAGCTGCCGAAGGAGATGCCGTTCGTCAACGGCCTCTTGAAGAAGAAGGGGCTGCAGCAGCTCGTCCAGTCCTGCTACCTCAAGTTCGGACTCGAGAAGACGGTCGAGATGCTCGACTCGTTGAAGAACACCGGCTTCACCTACGCGACCAAGTCGGGGCTGTCGATTGGCATCGACGACCTGATCATCCCGAAAGAGAAAGCGGCGCTGGTCACGGCCGCGCGCGACGAGGTGATCAAGGTCGAGTCGCAGTATCTCGAAGGCGCCATCACCAACGGCGAGCGTTACAACAAGGTGATCGCCATCTGGTCGGAGGCGACCGAGGACATCGCCAACGCGATGTTCGGCGAGATGGAGGAGCTCGACAAGGAGGGCAAGACCTTCAATCCGGTGTACATCATGGCCGACTCCGGGGCGCGCGGCAGCAAGCAGCAGATCCGGCAGCTGGCGGGCATGCGCGGACTGATGGCCAAGCCCTCGGGCGAGATCATCGAGGCGCCAATCACGACGAACTTCCGTGAAGGCCTCACCGTGCAGCAGTACTTCATCTCGACGCACGGCGCGCGCAAGGGTCTGGCGGACACGGCGCTCAAGACGGCCGACTCGGGGTACCTCACGCGGCGTCTGGTGGACGTCGCGCAGGACGTCATCATTCACGAGCCCGATTGCGGGACGCTCGACGGCATCGAGGCGCGGGCCATTGTCGAGAGCGGCGAGGTGATCGAGCCGCTGCGCGACCGCATCATCGGCCGCACGACGCTCGAGAAGATCGTCGATCCGTTCACCGGCGAGACCATCGTGGACGTCAACGAAGTGATGGACGAGGCGACCTCGTCCGCCATTCAGGACGCCGGCATTGAAAAGGTGAAGATCCGGTCCGTGCTCACCTGCGGGTCGCGCCGGGGCGTGTGCGCCAAGTGCTACGGGCGCGACCTCGCGACGGGCCGGATGGTCGAGCTCGGCCAGGCGGTCGGCGTCATCGCCGCGCAGTCGATTGGCGAGCCCGGGACGCAGCTCACGATGCGGACGTTCCACATCGGCGGCACCGCGTCGCGCATCTCGGAGCAGTCCACGCTCGAGGCGCGCAACGCCGGCACCGTCCGGTTCCAGGGCCTGCAGGTCGTCCAGGCGAAAGACGGCAACCTCGTCGTCATGAACCGCAACGGATCGCTCGTGGTGCAGGACGCGAAGGGCCGCGACCGCGAGCGCTATCCGATCGTCTACGGCGCGCGACTGAAAGTGAAGGAAGGTCAGGCGGTCGAACAGGGTCAGGCGCTGGTCGAATGGGATCCGTACACCTTCTCGATCCTGACCGAGGAACCTGGACAGATCCGGTTCAAGGACATCCTCGAGGGCATCACGGTGCACGAGGAAGTGGATGAGGTCACCGGCCTCTCGCGCCTCATCATCGTGGACTCGCCGGACGAGAAGAAGCAGCCGACGGTGGAGATCAAGGGCAAGGACGGGCACGTCGTGCGCAAGTACCACATGCCGGTGCATGCGCACATGATGGTGCAGGACGGCGAGACGGTGTTTGCCGGCGACGTGCTGGCCAAGATTCCGCGCGAGACGACCAAGACCAAGGACATCACGGGCGGTCTGCCGCGCGTGGTCGAGCTGTTCGAGGCGAGAAAGCCGCGCGAGACGGCCGTCATCAGCGAGATCGACGGTCTGGTGAGGCACGGCGGCATCGTCAAGGGCCAGCGGAAGATCATCATCGTGCCCGACGAGCCGGGCGCCGAGCCGCGCGAGTACTCGCTGCCCCGCGGCGTGCACGTCAACGTCCAGGAAGGCGAGCGCGTCCGGGCGGGCGAGCCGCTGATGGACGGGCCGAGCAATCCGCACGACATCCTGAACGTGCTCGGCGAGAAGGCGCTGCAGGCGTACCTGGTCAACGAGATTCAGGAGGTCTACCGGCTGCAGGGCGTGAACATCAACGACAAGCACATCGAGACCATCGCGCGGCAGATGATGCGGTGGGTGAAGATTGAGGACGTGGGCGACACCGAGTTCCTCGTGGACGAGCAGGTGGACAAGTTCCGGTTCCTCGAGGAGAACGAGCGCGTGATCGCGAAAGGCGAGCGTCCGGCGCAGGGCCGGCCGCTCCTGCTCGGCATCACGAAGGCGTCGCTCTCGACCGACTCGTTCATCTCGGCGGCGTCGTTCCAGGAAACGACGCGCGTGCTGACCGAGGCGTCGATCTCGGGCAAGGTCGATCACCTGCGCGGCCTCAAGGAGAACGTCACGATGGGCCGGCTGATACCGGCCGGGACCGGGTTCGAGTATTACCGCCACGTGCGGATCCCGCCCGACGAGCCGCCGCCGCCGCCCGTGCCGCCGCAGCCGACCGAAGAGGAGCTCGATCTGGAGCGCGACATGGAGTACTTCATCGAGGCCGAAGAGGCGCTCGGACCGAGGGAGACGATCGAGTAACGTCGTACGTAGTGTCCGGCTTTAGCCGGACCGTGAAGGCGGACCTCATCGGGGGCGGCGGTCGAGAGATCGCGCAAAGAGCCGAGACCGACAATGGGGCGGTGGTTCGTCCATTGAGTGTCCGATGAGGAGAGAGATGAAGCGTCACGTGTGTACTGGACTACTTGCACTGCTGGCCGTCGTCCCACTTGCTGCCCAGGCCCCAAGGGGCTGGATGCTGCGTGTCGATCGCAGCACGAGTGCGTCGGATCCCGACGCGGCTGGCGGCATCCGGTTCGTGGCAGAGGGAACGGGCTTCCGTGCGACCAATCCCCAGGCAGCCGTGTTCTGGAATCAAGCCAATACCGCCACCGGGGCGTACACGCTCAAGGGAACCTTCACGCTGCTCAAACCAAGCGGCCACACAAACTACTACGGCCTCGTGTTTGGCGGGAGCGATCTCGGAGGGCCGGCGCAACGCTACCTTTACTTCATGGTGGCGCAGGACGGGGCCTGGCTCCTCAAGCGCCGGGACGGGAACGCCGAGCCGCGGAACGTGGCCGCCAACACGCCGAATGCCGCCGTCCGAAGGCCCGACGCCAGCGGACGGTCGGTCAACGCACTCGAGGTGCGCATCGCGGCCGACACGATCGATTACGTCGTCAACGGGACCGTCGTTCATACGACGCCCAAGACCGGGTTGACGGCCAGAACCGACGGCATCTACGGCTTTCGGATCAACCACCTCCTCGACGTGCGGGTAGACGGCCTCTCGGTCACGAGGCCGTAGCCCGAGACAGTCCGGCTTACTTCAGCACGTCCGAAATGTCGTACGCGGCGACCTTGTTCTCCGACAGGTGGGGAATGATCGCGACATTGCCGGTCGTGACAAACGCGATATCGGCCGTTCCCGGCATGAATTGCCTTAACAGCCGGCTCTCGCCGGCGCTCGTTACCTGGAGCAGCTGTCCTTTGACCCAGTCGGTGATGAGGTAGCCGCCGCGGCCGTCCGCTTCGAGGCCGTCGATGTTGGCCAGCGGCTGCGGCGTGATGAGCGTCTTCGCCTTCGTCTTCAGGTCGAGGGCGAACAGACGTCCGGGAACCTTCGTGCTGAAGTCAGCTTCGGGCTTTCCCCAGCCGCCGACGATGAGCCGGTTACCTTCGACCAGGAGCCCGTTCGGGTATTCGAGGCTGTCGCCCTCGGCAAACACCGAGGCCTGACCGGCCTTGACCGCGTAGATCTTGCTCGCCAGCATGTCCGACACGTACACCGTGCCGTCGTCTCCGATGGCGACGTCATTGAGGAATTGCGCGCCGGCGATCTTGATCCGAGCCGCGACCTCTCCGCTCGCGATCTCGATGCCGACGACTTCATCGATGTCGGCGGTCCAGAGGGTACCGCCCAGGCTTCGAAGGCCTTTTGGCGCATTGAGCCCAGACACCCACGAGGCCGACACCACCGTGCCATCCGGTGCGAGCTTCATAATGCGGCCGTTGCCATCACGCTCATTCGGCTGTCCGCCGATGATCGAGACGAAGATCGACCCGGACGCCGAATCCACGTACGCGCTCTCGGGGGCGCTGACGCCTTCCGACACGGTCCATCCGGCGGTGAAGCGGGCGGGAGTCGAGCTGGGCGTGTTCGGCGCAGCTTCTGTCGACGCCGGCTGGTTCTGCGGCGGCGGGCTGCAAGCGGACAGGCCAATACCGAGAATGAGGACGAGCGAGAGTCGATTCACGTCTGAACCTCCATGGGCCTTTGATCCGGCCGCCAAGTTATCCCTCTTATACACCGAGTGCACGCCTGCGCGGTCACTGCAAGTCGGGTAGGCTAACCGCCATCGTCGGGTCCGTGACGCCGCCGTCGGATACATCATGAGACCACCGGCGCCTCGCCCTTCGTCGGAACACGGCGGACACGCGTCCGGTCGGCCGCGCTGTGCCTCACCCCGCCCATGGCCACGATATTTCTCAACGGGGCGGCCACTCCAACGGGCCGCTGGGCGATCTCCCCACGTATCACGCGATGCCCGTTGTCCCTCACGCTCGCGCGCATCGGTCGAAAGTCATACCACGTCACGCCCGGGCAGCCTACAATCCCCATAGGTTGTGCGGCGGCCCAGCCACGCGGTGTAGTCCAACAGGGTTTATCCGCACTGAGCCCGCGCTCGTGCTCCCGCCGATCATCGTGGCAGTGCGGATGAAACCCTATTCGTTAGCCGGACCCAATCGGAGCATGCCGGCCCGACTTGGCAGACTCAGAAGACCCTGACATCATCTTGCCGGAGTCGAGTTGAATGCCCACAATCCCCGGCATTTCAGGGCCATATCGGTTCTATTTCTATAGTTTCGACTGCAACGAACCGATGCACGTCCACGTTCGTCGGGACCGGCAGCACGCGAAGTTCTGGCTGGCGCCCGTGGCCCTGGCGTGGAATCATGGATTCAGTCCGCGAGAACTCAACGAGATCCGTCATCTTGTTGTTGAACACGACGCGGCCATTATCGAGGCGTGGCATGAGCACTGCGGTCAGCGTTGAACACCGAATCGCACACGTTGAAGTGACCGATGAAACGATCACCGCCAGGTTGATTGACGGGCGGGTGATCAGTGTCCCTCTCGCGTGGTCGTGGCGACTGTCCGAAGCGACGCCCGCGCAGCGAGCGAATTGGGAACTGATTGGCGATGGGTACGGGGTGCATTGGCCAGATGTCGACGAAGATATCAGCGCCGAGGGCATGCTGCACGGCATCCCTGCGCATCGTCCCAACGGTGCCAAAGGATCTCGGAAAAGGCCGGCTAAGGCGCTGCAGCCGACGCGCCGCAACGGTCCAGCCAAGCGGCGTCACCGTGCGTCGCGCGGCTGAGCGCCGGACGTCTAGGCCGGCCAAGCCATTGGGGGTCTAACTGGGCACGGACGCGGGTTTCCAAGGGAGGAGAAAAGAGGAACTTCTGCTTGCTGACCCAGCCGACCAAGTGAGCTTGAGCCTTTCTGATCCGAGCTGGCGCATTAGTAGGTGAAGGAGGCAGCCATGTTTCGCCCCGCCGCACCCCTCACTAAGCTTGTCCTGATTGTCGCGTTGGTCCCCGCGACTGCGACTGCGCAGACGATTCCGTTTGAGGAGTCCGCTCGGCGTGCCGTCCAGCAGCTTGCCCAAGCAGAGAGCCAGGCCTCCGTGCCGCCCGGTGTAGGTCAGGTCCCGCCAGCCGCCATCCCGATAGGAGCCGACGGCCGCTGTACTGAGAAGAGAGCTTCTCGTGGGAGAGGCAAACCTATCCCGTTTGCGGACCTGTCGTCGAGTATCGTCAGCGCGCCGGCGTCCCTGTTCGGCAAGCCGACGGCTCGCCTCAATGTGGGAGACGCCGTTTCCGTGATAGACACCGACGACTGAGGGAAGAGTCGCGGAACTGACTTCGTCCTCTCTTACGCTCCTCGTCGATAAACGTGAGAGACGCACGTTCCCGGCGGCAACCGTACAGACGATCGTGGTCAAGGTCAACTCGCTGTGGAACGGTGCGCTCATCGGCTTCGGTGCGGGGGCTATCCCTGGAGCAATAGTCGGGGCCTACTTGGGGGCCCTCGCCGACTACTCTGCGCATGATCCAGATGGAGGCCTGAAGAGCCAGGGAAAGGACCATGTCCTACAAACCTCGTCGCGAAGGGTCTCGTCATCGGGGTCGTTGTCTCTGGCGGACTTCCATTGCGTTCAGGCTGAATCCAGTAGATGTCGACCTGTTGCTTCGTCGAAAAGGATTCTTTGTTACGCCGTATGGCCAAAGCCGATGGGTCAGCCTCTGGGCGGATGGTTCCTTCAATTGGGGGCTGGTCGAGCGCCTGATCGAACAGAGCTATCGGGTGGTCGCGCTCAAGAGGATGAGTGCCGTCCTCGACGGCACGAAAAAGAGATCCTGAAATACGGATACGCCGGCTAACCTCGAAATGGAGCCGACGCTTCTTCCAGTCCGTGCGATCATGCCACCGAGGCGCGCGGCTCATTTCGCAACGTTAGCCGGCAATCTCAATACGCCACGACTGATACTGGTACACTCGGAACGACCTGATGACCCCGGAATTCGAGTGGGACCGCCAAAAAGAGGCAAAGAACCTCAAGATTCATGGGGTCGCGTTCGACGAAGCCCTGACCGTATTTGCCGATCCATTGGCGAACATTTTCGACGATCCTGATCACTCAGACGATGAACCCCGGGAGTTGATCATCGGTCAGTCAGTGCAACAACGTCTGTTGATCGTAAGCTTTGCCGATCGGGGGCGGCGAATTCGCCTCATCAGCGCACGGCAGACGACAGCACGGGAACGAAGGGACTATGAACAAGCCAATCCGAAAAGATCGACCTGAACCGAGTGGCCTGCGTAACGAATACGAATTCGACTATTCACAAGCCAAGCCGAACCGGTTTGCGGCCCAGATGAAGCAACCAGTCGTCGCAGTTGTACTGGAAGCGGATGTCGCCTCGGTGTTCAACTCTTCGGCCAAGGTGAATGCCCAGCTCCGGTCAGTCATGGCTCGGCGGCGATCGAAAGCTCGTTCTTTAGGCGTTGCCAAACGTCGTCGACGAGCGGGCTAACATGGCTTGCAGCCGACGGCGGCTGATGCGACCGTGAGCCACCGCGGCTGAAGCGCGATCGTTGACCGCGAAAGTTACTCCGATCACGAAGATGTGTTCGCATGGAGACGACGATGCTAACGGACCGTCCCGAGCCAATTCCTCCAACGCGAATCTGGATGAAACACGTGCACCGGCCAGACACTGGGGGAGCTGAGACCGGACGTTATGCTCACTCCCAGACGGCCCGCGTATTTCCTTTCGTCCCTGGCATGTCTGGCACTCGCCGGGTGTCTGACGGCTTGCGATTCGACAACAGAGCCTTCTGGGCCGTTGGGATCGGACTACCTGAGGAACGTCCAGGTACTTGTTTCTGAATGGGGTGGGGGAAGCCTGATGCAAGGCAGCTATACGGTCGTCAGTTGCTCGGCGACCGGAGCATTTGTGGGCTCCTGTAGTGGACTGATCGGCCGAACGGAGGCCATTGGGATTAATTTCAACCAGCTCCTTGGTAACACCCTGAGCGGAACCCTCTATGAAACACTCTTGAGCGAATCCCTGGCAATGAGCGTGACGGTTACCGCAGACATCGCCTCACGAAACCTCACGAACCTGGTGGGTACGACGGGGCTGGGTGGAGGATATGTCCTGAACATCACCAATTGGAACACGTCGGCGTTGGACGACCCGTCCAGTGGCTTCAACCGCTTCAAGATGTCTGGCACGTTCAATCAGGAAATTACGCTGCCAGGTTCCAGCGGCTCCAAAGTCATCGGCTGCCAGTTGGTGAGCTTGTTGAGGAAGCAGACGTAGTTCGGCAGCGGACTGATATGGAACGACTTGTCAAGTCAGCTTAAAGTTCGAACCATTTCAAAAGCAGCATCGAAGGCGGTCGAGGCGGCTATCGCGACGGTTGATCACTCTGATATTCGCGGGTCGAAACCGCATAATCGTGATCCGTCGGGAGCTACCTCGGACTAACAGCGCGGGTTCGGCCCGGAGGCCTACCGCATAGACCGCTCGAGGGTTCTCCTTTCCGTGTGCCCCTCGGCCGCCATCGGTGCTGCCTTCCTCTTTCTCTCCCTCTCCGTGATCCGCTACGCCGCGATCGATGACGACGTCTTCCGCTGTTGGCGCTCCACGGTGACCCCGATCGCCCAGATGAAGCCCAAGAGTTCGTGCCCCACCGCCGTGACCACCTGCTGCGGACATTTGCCGCGGCCCAGCAGCTTGCGGTAGCGGCCATGCAGCCGGATCTGGGCCTTCCAGCCGATCGCCTTCACCTCCTCACTCAAGGTCGCCTGGCGTTTCCGGAGGGCGCCCCCGACGGCCGGCCGGTGCCGATAGGCCCACGCCGCCTCGATGGCGATGCGCCGCACATGCGCGTTGCCGGTCTTCGTAATCCCACCCCGCCGCGTCCGTGGGCCACTGGAGTCCTCGCGAGCCCCCATCCCGCTGTACCCCATCAGCTGCGGCGCTCGCGCGAAGCGGGAGAGTGCGCCGACTTCGGCGACGATCGTCACGGCCGAGACCAGCACGATCCCGCGTAGGGCCTGGAGTGCCTCGATCACCGCACGCATACTGGGCGGGGCTGTCTTCACCGCCTCATCGATCGCATGCTCGAGCCGTTCGATGCGCCCGACCACGTGCTCGACTTCGTGCAGGTAGTCCAAGCGTGTGGCCTCTTGCGCCGGCTGCTCGAACTGCACCTGTTGGATCCACGTCAGGTGCCGCTGTGTCCACGCCGTCATGGCGGTCGGCGGCCGCCGTCCGTGGCGCAGCAGAAATGTCCCGAGACGATGGCGCGCGCGCAACTGGTCCTTCTTCGCGGCCTCGCGGGCCCGCACCAAGTCCCGCAGCGCTTCGTAGGCCGCGTCCGGCACCCACACCGCCGTCAAGTCGCCGGCGCGATAGCTCCGCGCCAGCTTCTCCGCATCCCGGCGGTCCGTCTTGACGCGATCGCCGGCTTTCGTCGGCACCAGCGTGGGCGCGACGACTTCACAGGGCACGCCCAGCGCGGTGAGCTGCCAGTAAATCACGTACCCAGTCGGCCCGGCTTCGTAGCAGACCCGCAGCGACTCGACCGCGCCGAGTTTCTTCACCAGCTTCCGGATCGACTTCGGACGGTTCGGCACGATGCCCAGCGAGCGGACCTCTCCACCTGGTTCGGCAACCGCAACCGCAATCGTGTCGGCGTGGACATCCAGGCCGATAAATCGTACCGTGCTCATGACCGGCTCCTTTCGCATGTGGCTCTGCGTTTGAGAGTCTCCAACTCGCAGCGTAACCCACGAGCTGCGAATCGGAGCCGGTCGTTCCATTGTGACTAACTCGCGCTGGAGCCGACTCGCCTCCTGTCCGTGGTAACCTGACGCCGCGGCGCGCGGCTCAGCGCGCACGTTGGCGGACAGCGAGCATTCCTGTGGGCAGTGACCATTGGACTCCGGCAAAGGCCAAACACCGAGGACAAGCGGATGGCTAGTAGACCAGTACCCGACGAAGTCGATCCGCTGGGGTTCCAGGCGAACCTTGAAGAATGCAGCGCCCCACTCCAGGAAATGGTCGCCTACCTGCGGAGCACGGCCCGGCATGCCGGTGCAGACGTAACACAACGCCGGTACAAGCATCCCAAGCCGAATACAGGGTGGGGTACCTGACGTGTTCCTGCGCGGTGGCCGTGAATCGGACGTGGCGTGGCTTCACCGCGAACGAAGTTCCTTGAGGATGTCGTCTGCATCCACAAGGCGCCCGGCGGCGACATCGACGTTGGAGTCGTGCAAAGCGTTGTGAAGGGCGGCGCGGTCGGCTTCATCGAGCCAGTCGCCAGGGTCCAGCGGGAGCAGTTCTAATTCGGTCCCTTCGGGCAGGTCCGTCGGCTCATTGACGACTAAACGCCCCGCGTTGACACGAGCCTTAATGGTCATGCCGAAGGGGTATCACCAGGAGGGCCGCCCAACAAGGCGCTGGAGCCGACGCGCGTAGTCCGTGTTCATAAGTGATCACTTAACAGTCTGGACGATCGCAAGACCGGCGCGTAAGCGACCCGTGCGACGATCGCGCTGCACGTTCGCCCGCCTGGCGTTTTCAAGCAGATGCGCCATCCCCCGTCGGAGGGTCCGGAGGAGCCCATCGCCCACCAGCAACGCCGCGACGAGTTCGTCGAGGATGTGGTGTGCGCACATCGCGACCCGACGTGTCGACATCGCCGTCCCCGTCCCGACGCGCTGCGCCGCATGGGCGAGAAAACGCTTGAGCACCGCGGCACACAGCCCCGCCCAGATCAACCCCTCCGCGATATGCGCGTTCGCGGTGTCGAACTGATGCAGGTTGGCGTACGACTTCCACTCTTTGAAACAGAGTTCGATCTGCCACCGGAACCGATAGAGCCGCGCGATCAGATCCAGCGAGAACGGCGTGCGCGGCAAATTGGTGCACAGACGCGTCATGGCCTGGTCGCGGCCTGGGAGGACGACGACGCGGAAACCGACGAGCGTGTGCCCGCGTTCGAACTCGACGTCGAGGTCCAGGCGGCGCCCGGGGTGCCGGGCGACACACCGCGACCACCGCAGGCGTGTGGACAGGTCGGCTCGATGGCCGTCGACCCAGGCGGTCCGGACCCACGGATCGTAGCTGCGGGTGAGACGCACGATGAAGCTCCCGCCCTGCGCGTGGACCGCCTCGAAGTAGGGCACGCTCGGATAGCCGCGGTCCGCCAGCAACAAGCAATCTTTCAGGGTCGACGGATCCGGGAGGAACGGGCGTTCCGCGTCCGCATCCGGCGCGATCTGCACGACACGGACCTCGTCGCAACACCCACTGTACGTGGCGTGGACCTCCACCGCCGCGGGCTCAATCGTCGTGAACCGCCCCGGGAACGTTCCCCGCAGCGTCTGTTTGAGCGCAAACGATGAGCCGTCCTGGATCACAATGTCCGTGAAGCGGCGACCGCCACGTGGCCCGCGGGCGTGAGGGGTTGCAGGCTCAAGCGCTCGACGAGCCGCGCAAACATCGCGCGCATGAAGGTGGCGAACCCCACGCGGGCAAGACGATTGTAGAACGCCTTGTACGCCACCTGGACGCCGTTCTGGTCATTGAACGCGCGGAGCAAATCGGCGAGCGACTCCACGCGGCTGCTCCCAAGCGCGGAGACGACCGCGAGAAATAAGCGATGAGGGGTCACCGTCCGCAGCCGCTTGGCTTGGCCGGTGTCGCGACCGAGTTGATTCACCTCGGCGCCGGCGAGCGCACGTGCCAAGGCATTCCTGACTTTGGTAAGCTCCGTGGTCGACAAGGTGGACAACGCGACCTCCTTCGGAAAGCCTATGGTCGTGGCCGGTGGCGGAAACGGAAGGGTGTCGGCACTGTGCGACTCCCCAATGGAAACCTGCGTCGGGTAGAATTGCATTGGTACGAAGCCCACGGCATCGGCAAACGAGATTTGAAGATCAAGAACTACCTGGACAAGTCATGAAGCGCCTAACTAAACGATTTGCGCTCTGCCTTAAGAATCGGGGCAACGAAGCCTCGCTGATCCTGGGCAAGGTCTATCGAGTTCTCCCTGACGCGCGCGCGGCCAAAGACGACCTGGTGCGGGTCATCGACGAAACCGGGGAGGACTATCTGTTCCACAAGGCCCAATTCGCGTTTGTCGACTTCCCTCAGGCTGTAAGAAAGAAGATTCTGGCAATTCAAAAGGCCAGCTAACACGGCCTGAAGCCGACACGCCTGACAGTCTGTGCGATCATGTCGCCGCGGCGTGCGGCTTAGGCCTGACGTTAGGTGTCTAGATTCATGGATCTGGTTGTTCTTTTACTTTGTTCTTTGTCTATCTTGGGTATTGCGGCCTGGGACAGAACTTATCATTCGATGGTTGGAGGGCCGCCCTCATCCCACGATGTTTTACTGGCGCGCATTATTTTCATAGTTGGAGCAGGAGCCTCCTTCGTTGTTCCAGCCCTCGTCGCTATTGTTCGAAAACATAAAACCAATTCCAAAGAATGGTTCGCTCCGGTCGCAGGTGTTGGAATTTCTATTTTGTTTCCTGTCCTAATTACTTTCGATTTGATACCCGTACCGTCCGTCTACGCCCACGCTGACGAAATAGGGAGTGTTCTGGTGTATCTCGCAGCAATGACGCTCGGCGCATACACTGCCAAGCAGCTGGTTTCGTTGAAAGGGTGGTCTCCCGGCAGGGCTGCTGTATTTACCGGGCTTTATTTGCTCGGTGGTCTGACCGCGACAGCCATAATTGGAGCAGTCTTATACTTTGAATAAGACCGCTGAACAACCAACCGGAGACAGACAAATTCGGATCTCGATGATCGCAACCGATTGGCTGGCAATCAATCATCTTGTGACACACCCGGTCGCATGAGAGGATCACGCCATGGAATCCAGGACGCTCTCGCAGCTTCTGAGGCTTCCCGCCGGCGATCGGGCCGAACTTGCGATGGCTCTCTGGGAAAGCCTTTCCGAAACGGAACGCGAGGAAGAACTTGTACTCACCGCGGAAGAGGCGGCCGAGCTCGATCGGCGATGGGCCGAGCATCTCGCCAATCCTGATTCCGCGGTGCCGTGGTCTGCAGTCCGGCGTAAGTTATTGAGACGCGGGTGACACGTGCAGTCGGTTTCCGGCCGGAGGCCGAGCAGGAGGCGCTCGACATTCAGCGCTGGTACCAAGCGCGGCAGCCAGGACTCGGCGACGAATGTGGCGCGGAAGTCGATGGGGTTGTCGCGCGCATCACGGCCAGTCCGCTTCTCTTTCCGCGAGTGCGAGGCGAGACTCGACGCGCCGTCCTTACTCGGTTCCCCGATGCCCTGTATTTCCGGTTGACAGTCGAAAGCGTTGTCGTGCTGGCTGTTCACGGCCGGCAGGATCCCTCGCGTTGGCACCGCCGCGCGTAGTGCTCGCGGGAGCAAGGGAAACAAACGAAACACGCGGTCTAACACGGCAGCCGACGGCGCTGATGACATTGAGGCGCCGCGGCTGATGCCTGACGTTACACGCTCGTAATACGGGCTTCTGGTTTGGTGATCGAGGTTCCTGGCAGGGCGGAGTTCGTCCTGCGGCCCATCTTCACGGACGCTTTTCAGGGCGCCCGTGTCAGGGTTCCTGATGACGACGCCCTGCAGCTCCCAGCTGTGAAGTGTTCGCGCGACGCTCGCGGAGTCGTCACGGGATTCACCGTGAACGCGGTGGACGTGCGGAGTCTGCGCTTCGATCGGGTGAAGCGGTGAATGACGCCTGCATCTGGGCTGGCTAACACCGGCTATATGGAGCCGACGCACCTTGTGCCCCAGAATGCTGTCGCCGCGGTGCGCGGCTCATCGCCGATCGTTGGGCCGACGGAACAAAATTACAACTTGGTCAGAAGGCGATCGTACTCAGCATGACTGCCGATCCAGAACCAAGTGATCTCATCATTTTCCAGAAGTCCGAGAGCACGGTAGCCGAGAGTCACGCGGACGGCGTAGATGGGGTCGCGGTCGTGGACGTTCTTGAACTGGAGACTCGGGTGCCTGGGATTGTCGCGAAACAGACGGTAGGCCTTCCGTGCGAGGTTCTGGATCTCCGGTGGCAACTCGCCATACGCCGCCCAGAAGCGCGGCGTCGTACGGGATATCACAGCTTCTCAGGGTCGAGTTCTGTCGTTCGGCCAGCCGCGTGGTCAGCTCGAGCTTCAGCCGCGAGCTTCTTCAGGGCGTCTTGGGAGCTTGTGAACTGGTGGTTCCAGTGTTCGTCATCGCGCAGCTCATCGAGTAACCAGCGCGCGATACGGTCCTGCTCATCAGGCGGCAGCATCGCAAGCTGCGCAATGGCAGCATCGAGTATTTGGGTCACCCGACGAGTATACCGAATGTCGACGAGGCGGTGCGCTGGCGAGCGCGATCGCGCAGGATCTTTCCGAGGGCGTGACCACGATCCCGTTGTCACAGATGCCGTGGGTTCTGAACGCGAACGGCCTCGAGTCCGTGACGCTCCTTGGTGATTCCAGCAAACCGGGGCCGTACTTGCAGTTAGTCAAGTGGCCTCCGAACAAGAAGCTGCTGGCTCACAGGCATCCCAACGGCCGTTATAGCATGGTCATCTCTGGTCTTCATTACGTCGGTTGTTGTGCGAGACGCTCGGGAGCGACTTGAACAGTGGAGGGACACTTGCAGGACAGTTGGCATTTCCCAGTGTTGATCCTCGTCTCGTTCGTTGTGGGCGTCGGTGTGCTCCTCGCGGCGTTGAATCGTCGAATCCAGCGGCCGACGATGGCGAAGATATTCTGGGTCGCTGGGGTCGTCTCTGTTGGAGGAATGGTGTTTGCGAAGATGGGAACGACCGTCGGGTTGCCGGTGTGGCTGTACTACGGCGTGCCCGCAGCGTTGACTTGGGTGTTGCCACCCCTGGTGTTTCGAATGAGGGGCCACGAAATCGCTAGATATCTGCCACTGGCTTTGCTCGCTGCCCCGATAATCCATGTCTTGTTCTCATTCATCGATGTGCATCCACGGGTTCAGCGGCGAGATGTGGGTGGCGTTGCTGAAGAGGCTCTTGTGAATCGGGTGTTGATTGATCGTCCGGTACGCCTGACCCGAGACGACATCGGGATTGCTCGAGTTGACCCAGTTGTTCGCAGAGATCTGGACGCTGCAGCCCATCGCCTGGAGCCGGTCCAGAAAGTCGGTGGTCACCCAGCCGACGCCGCCACCCAAGAGGTTCACGTTCCAACGCAGACTGGTAATGTCGAATTCCTTGTTGACGGCCTCGATCTGCTCGACCAGCCGCGTCAACGCTCCCAGGTTCGAAGCGTCGTTATCGCAGCGCCAGCGTGCTTCCGCGACGAGCCGCTGCGCCGCGCGCGTCTGCTCGACGGCGGCCGCGGGCGCCGGCCATTCGCCGATGCCTCCGGTTCTCAGCATGTCGTCGCCGAAGAACGGCAACTGGTTTTTGAGGTACTCCTTCAGCATCAGGTTCTCGGGATCGCGCTCGGCGAAACACGTGAAGTCGAACTGCACCCGCATCGACATCCGACCCTCGTTATGGAGCTCGTTCCAGGAGTCGTGCGCCCTGTACGGGTCGACGCCAGCCGAGCCCTGACAGGGGTGCAGCGGGCCCAGCGCATAAATCGTCGACTTGTCGAGCCATGTGGTCAGGCCGAGGCTCGTGGAATACGCCATCGTGCGGAGTGCATTTTGCTTCTTGTCCTCGAACTTCTGGAGCCGGCGCAGCAGGTACAGCGTGTTGGTGGACGGGCCGCCGGTCATGGCGTTGGACTGGGCGATGGCGCCGGTCTCGGAGACATGCACCCCCTTGTAATCCGGGTGGAGCGGCGGCGCCGCGTCGGCGGCGTCGAAGAACTTCTTGCCCAGCGTATTGGTCGCGGCCGCGCCGTTGAAGCCCTGGTAGAGGAGCACCGGCCGGTCGGGAACCGCGTCGTCCAGCTCCTTCAGCGTCGGGAAGCGATGCTCGCCCCACAAGTTCGGGTGCGCGGCGCCGACGGCCGTAATCCACTGGCCCTCAGGCACCGTTTTTCTGTGCGCGGCCAGCACTTCCTGGGCTTCTCGAATCGAGGTCGCGCTCTCCACGTCCAGCGCGTGGTAGCCGGGCCGATCGGCGGTGTCCATGCCGTGGAGGTGGGTTTCGATGAGTCCCGGGACGACGGTGCGCCCGCGAAGATCGATCACCTGCGTATTCGGGGGTGGTGCCCCCCGCTGCGCCGCAGTGCCGACCGCCGCGATGCGGCCGTTGCGGACGGTCACCGTGCTCGCGACGGTGTTTCGCGCGTCCATGGTGTGGATGCGTCCGTTGACGAGCATCAGGTCCTGCGCGGGTCCACCTGCGGGAGGCGCGGCCTGTGGAGCCTGCGCGGCCAGCACGACGAGGTCGGCCGGTGAGGTTGGCAAGGAACGCCCAGCCGCGACGGCCATGCCGGCCCCCGCCGTTACGCCGAGGAATTTGCGACGCGAGATGGTGGGAATGTTTCGCACGAGCGTTTCTCCTCACTCTCCAGAGCGGACATTTCCGATTTGGCCACTCAAGATCGGCAGCATCCTACA
>MELA01000113.1 GCA_001767495.1 Acidobacteria bacterium RIFCSPLOWO2_12_FULL_65_11
TATATAGATATGAAGGGTAAGCCTCGGTATCCTGGAATTCGGGTCACCGCTAACGGCAACCAGCTGGTTTCCTACCACACTGAGACGCGCATCGCCGACGCCGGCGTGTTCTATCCCATTACGCCTTCTACTGAGGGAGGCGAGCTGTACCAGCAGGCGTTTGCTGAGGGCAAGCTCAACGTCTTCGGCCGCAACACCATCGCCGTCGAAGCCGAAGGAGAACACGCGGCTCAGGGTGGCGCCATCGCGCATTCGGTCTGCGGCAAGCGCGTGGTCAACTACACCTCCGGCCAGGGAGTCGTCTACGGCCTCGAGCAGTACTACCACGCGCCGGGCAAGGGCTCGACGATGGTGTTGGAGGTGGCCGCCCGCGCCCTGACCAAGCACGCCCTTAACGTGCACTGCGGGCACGACGATGTCATGGGCGCGCTCGACACGGGCTGGATCATGGTCTTCGGCAAGGACGCCCAGCAGGCGGCCGACCAGGCGCTCATCGTCCGACGCGTCACCGAGCTCAGCCTGACGCCCGCGATGAACGTCATGGACGGCTTTCTCACATCCCATCTCGAGCGGACGTTCTACAAGCACGAGTCGGAATTGATCCGGCGGTTCCTGGGCGCGCCCGACGACCTCATCGATTGTCCGACGGAGAGCCAGCGGCAGCTGTTTGGCCCCAAGCGCCGTCGCGTGCCCCGCATGATCGACTTGACCAACCCGGTGCTCCTCGGCCCGGTCCAGAACCAAGAGCACTACATGCAGGGCGTCGTCGCCCGCCGCAACGAGTTTACCGAGCCGATTCTCCAGTTCTTCGAGCAGGCCTACGAGGAGTTCGGCGAGCTGACGGGCCGCTACTACGTCCTGGTCACCCAGTACAAAACTGACGATGCCGACACCGTGTTTGTGGCGCTCGGATCGGCGGCCGAGAACATCGAAGCCGGTGTGGACTACCTGCGCCAGAAGAGGGGCGCGAAGGTGGGCTCCGTCCACATAAACGTCTTCCGTCCGTTCCCGGAGGCGGCGGTCGTCAGGGCGCTGACCGGCAAGAAGAACGTCATCATTCTCGAGCGCACCGACGAGCCGATGGCCGGCGACAACCCCATGGGGCGTGACATTCGCACGGCGCTCCATAAGGCGTTGCAGGGCATAGAGGGCCTCCCGGCCATCACGGCCGACCAGATGCCCCGCCTCTTCGGCGGCATCTACGGTCTCGGCTCCAGAGATTTTCGTCCAGAGCACACCATTGGCGCCTACGAGTTCGCCATGGGCCAGCGCGCGCGCAAAGACGGCAAGCGCGCGGCCGACGGTGTGTCGTTCATGGTGCTCGGCGTGGATCACCCCTACGAAGTGAAGTCCGACGACTCGCCCTCGCTCCTGCCCGAGAAGGCGGTTGCGGTCCGGTTCCATTCGGTCGGCGGCTGGGGCGCCATCACGACCGGCAAGAATCTTGGCGCGATCATCGGCGACTTGAACGATCTGCTGTACGACCGCGATCGCATTGTCGATGAATTCGGCAATCCGAAAGAGATCATCCACGTCAGCGCGAATCCGAAGTACGGCTCGGAGAAGAAAGGTGCGCCCACGGCCTATTTCATGGTCGCGGCGCCCGAGCGGATCCGCGTGAACTGCGACCTGCGTCACGTCACGGTCGTGTTGTGCTGCGACCCCAAGGCCTTCACCCACACCAACCCGCTCGACGGAATGGCCGAGGGCGGCTGCCTGATTTGGGAGTCCGACGAGACGGGAGAGAAGGCGTGGGAGCGGCTGCCGCTCTGGGCGCGCAAACAGATCATCGACAACAAGATCCGCGTCTTCACGTGCCCCGGCTTCGAGATCGCGCGCAAGGCCACCGATCGCGGCGACCTGCAGCTGCGCATGCAGGGGAATGCGTTCCTCGGCGCGTTCTTTTCCGTGTCGCCGCTGCTCAAGGAATTCGGCATCACGCCCGAGCAGTTCCGGGACGTCGTCCAGAAGCAGTACGTGAAGAAATTCGGGCGATTGGGTGACGCCGTCGTGACGTCCAACATGGAGGTCATGACGCAGGGCTTCGAGCGCGTGCATGAGATCCCCATCGGCGAGCTCAGCGCAGCCGATCGATCCACCATGCGCGGCCAGGCGCTCCTGCCGATGGTCGCAGGCAATGGGAACGGACATGGAGAGAGCTGCGGGTCGGGATGCCGCTCGTACGACATCCCCGAGGGGCAGCTCGAACGTACGCCGGTCACGCGGATCAAGAACTTCGACGACATGTTCCGTGCGGGCCTTGGATACAACCAGCCGGCCAACGCCTATGCGGCGATGGGGGTGATGGCGGCCGGCAGCGGCGACACGGCGTCGAAGTACGTCGCCCGGCGCGAGACGCCGCTCTTCATTCCGGAGAACTGCACGCAGTGCATGGAGTGCATCGCCGTCTGTCCGGATACGGCGCTCCCGAATTGCTCGCAGGACCTCGAGACGGTGTTGCGGACGGCGGTGACCAACTACGTCACCGACGCGAGCGAGCGGCAGAAGATGCTCCATCTGATGCCCGAGATCGAGAAGCGCACGCGGGAGATGATGCGCGACGGCCTCTCGACTACACCCCCGTCGTTTCAGCAGATCGTCAAGCAGGTGACCAACGAGGTCAACGGGTTCTCGCCCGAGGCCAAGCGGCAATTCTTCGATGTCCTCGACAAGGTGCCGCTGGCCTACCAGAAGACCAACGCCATCTTCGCGACGCCCGAGAAGAGGACGCCCGGCGCCGGCGGCGTGTTCTCCATTTTCGTGTCGGATCTCTGTAAAGGCTGCGCCGCCTGCGTCACGGCCTGCGGCGAACATCAGGCTCTGCGGATGGTGCAGGAGACCGAGGAGGTCAACGCCGAGCACGAGACCGGAACCGCCTTCCTCGACCTGCTGCCCGACACGTCGCAGAAGTACCTGGGCCTCTACAACGACGCGCGGCCTCAGGATTCGAAGACGGCGACGCTGCGCAACATGCTGATGGTGCGCCGCAACTACGACGCCCTGGTGTCGGGCGACGGCGCGTGCGCCGGATGCGGCGAAAAGAGCATCCTCCGGGCGGCGACCTCCGTGACCGAGGCGTACATGCGGCCGCTGTTCCACGCCAAGGCCGATCGGTTCCGCGCCACAGCCGACCGGCTGGACCAGGTCGGCGTCCGGAAGTTCACCGAGCTCAAGGAGCGGAACCTCGAGGAGTACAACCTGCTTCGCAAAGCCGTGGCCCATCTGCTGATGGGGCTTGGCGGCGAAGACGACCAAGACACGAAGGCGCGCATCGACGCGCACGAGCAGGCGCACGGGCCGATTGCCGACAAAGACCTCGTCAACGCGCTGACGGCGGTCATGCGGCAGGAGGCGTTCAACCACAAGAACCTGCAGGCGCTCGACGGACGCCTCCCCAACGGCATGTCGGTCATGGCCATGGCGGCGCACACGGGCTGCAACACGGTGTACGGATCCACGCCGCCCAACAACCCGCATCCCTATCCGTGGATGAATTCGCTCTTCCAGGACGGGATCACCGTTGGCTGGCTCATCGGCGAAAGCTTCATGGTCGACCACGGCCGCCGGTCGGTCATCCCCGAGCGGCTCGCCAACGCGCTGCTGAATCGGGCGAAAGACGTCATCAACCCGCGCGAATACTATGAGTATGTTCACTTCAGCGACGCGGTGATGACCGACCAGGAAATCCTCGAGCTGCCGAAGGTGTGGGTCGTCGGCGGTGACGGCGGCATGGGCGACATCGGGTACCAGAACATGTCGAAGGTGATGCTGCAGAACCGCCCGAATGTCAAAGCCGTGATGCTCGACACGCAGGTGTATTCGAACACCGGCGGTCAGAACTCCGACTCGACGCCGATGCTCGGCGGCAACGACATGAACGTGTTTGGCGCCGCCACGCAGGGCAAGAACGTCGAGAAGAAGACCGTCGCCGAGACCTTCCTGGCGGGGCATGGGTCGCCGTTTGTGGCCCAAGTGTCGATTGCCAACGCGCCGAAGCTGTACCGGGCCATCCTCGACGGCATCGAGTACCGTGGGACGGCGTTTCTCCAGTGCTTTACGACCTGCCAGCCCGAGCACGGCGTGGCCGACGACATGGCGCTCACCCAGGCCCAGCGCGTGCGCGACTCGCGCGGGGCGCCCGAGTTCGTGTTCAACCCGAGGCTCGGTGAGACGTATCCCGAAGCCCTCGACGTCAAGGGCAATCCGTCGCCCGAACTGGACTGGTACGAGACGAAGTTCAAGAGCACGAACGAGCCGTACCGATACACCGTGGCCCACTGGTGCGAGACCGAAGCGCGGTTCCGCAACCACTTGAAGAAGATTAAGAAGGAAGTGGCGGCCACGCTCATCCCGCTCGAGAACATGCTGGTCCGCATCACGCAGCAGGATGTCGTGTATCGCCGGTATCTGGTGGCCGGTCATCGCTCGTACGTGCCAGACTTTGGCGTCTACATCAAGGTGCAGGGGGCGGACGGCGTCGTCGAGTACCGGTCGATCTCGCGCCAGCTCGTGCTCTTCTGCGTCGAGCGCCGCAAGGCGTGGCGCATGTTGCAAAGCAAAGCCGGCATCGAGAATCGGGAGTACAAAGCCCAGCGCTCGATTCTGGCCGACGTGGACGCCGGCAAGCTCTCCAAAGAGGATCTCTTCGCGCGCGCCGAAGAGCTGATGAAGGAGCGGTTGCCCAAGCCCGCCGCGGCCCACAAGCCCGCGGAGCCCAAGGTCCGTCCGTCCGACGGAGGTCCGGCGGCCGCGCCGCGCGTGCCGTCGCCGAGTGTCCCTGCAGACGTCCCCACGCCAACCGGCGTGTGAGCGTTACACCGTGAATGCCGTAGGGGGGTCCTTTGGGACCCGCCGAAGGAGCCGGGTCCAGAAGGACCCGGCCTACGCACTAACCCAACTAGGAAAGCGAGAGTCTCATGAAGCGAAGCGCGAGTGCTGTGTGGTCGGGTGGACTCAAGGATGGAGAAGGCACGGTATCGGCCGAAAGCGGGGCCCTGTCCGGCGTGCCTTACAACTTCACCAAGCGGTTTGAGAGCGAGAAGGGCACGAACCCCGAGGAACTGATCGCGGCGGCCCATGCCGCCTGCTTTTCCATGGCGCTCTCGTTGTTCATGGCGAACGAGGGACTGAAGCCGGAAAGCATCGACACGTCGGCAACCGTGAGCTTCGACAACGTCAATGGCGCTTGGACCGTCACCGAGAGCCACCTGAAGACGACCGTCAAGAGTCCCGGGGCCAACGCGGCGGCGTTCCAGAAGGCCGCAGAAGGCGCAAAAGCCGGCTGTCCGATTTCGCGTCTGCTGAATACTAAGATTACGCTGGACGCCCGGCTCGCCTAGAGGCGGGCAGGCGGGCGCGCGAACACCCCGACGACCGGACGCACCACGTCCGCAAGATCTCCCCAGTGCATCCGGATCGCGTCGGTGTGCGTGCCGGCATTGAAGACCACTTTGGCCCACGACCGTCCTGGCACGTGAGAGACGTCGGCTTCTTCTTCGGCCGTGAACGCGGCTCGATGGCGGAATGTCGTGTACGGGACGCGGGCGTCCTTGAGGAACTCGACGAGTGAGCGTGGTCTCACGTCGCCCCTCCAGGCCGGCCGCGCCGCCGGCCGGCAACTGCGTGACCCAAGGTCCGGATTGCAGGCTGACAGCGCGGGATTATATGCCGGTCTCACGGTGTTGGAAATGGAAAATCTGGACGGCGAATTCGTTGACCCCAGTCGAGCCGCGCCACTACAATTCGATTTCACGTCCTCCGCGTGGGCCAGTAGCGCAGTTGGGAGCGCGCATGAATGGCATTCATGAGGTCGCCGGTTCGATCCCGGCCTGGTCCACCAAACCTTCATTCCCGCCCTCAATCGCTCGCAAGTAGTTGAAGGCCGGTGCGGATCCGGACGAGCGTCAGCTCCTCGCGCAGCTTCTCGGCGTGACGGTCGTAGGTCTCGATGTCGATCGACCGCTCGAAGAGGAACGCCTCGTCCAAACGGTCCAGTTTGTCTTGAATGGCCTTCGCGGCTCGCTCGGCGTTCGCGACCTCATCACGCACGGCTGCTTTCCGCGCCTTCCAGATCTGCAGCACGGATTCCTTGAGTAGCCGCATATAGCCTGGTGTTGGCTGCAGCAGGGCAAGTTCGTCTGCGAACAGTCCCTCGAGTTTCGCCTTCGTCACGTTGACCGCGCGGCAGCCAGGGCGGCAGTGGTAGTACGCGTAGTACTCGTTGCGACCCTTCGACCAGCTACCGGTAAGGCCGCGTCCGCAGGACTCGCAGCGGACGAAGCCGCGCAGCGAAAAGTCCGGATGCGCGCGCTTGCCCGGTGCCGTGCTCGGCACACGGCCCGACAGAATCGCCTGGACGCGGTAGAACAGGTCTTCCGAGATCAGCGGTTCGAAATCGCCACGTTTGTCACGAACGCCGTACTCGGGCACATCCACAATGCCCGCGTACAACTGGTTGCGCAGCAGCATGCCAATCGTTTGTGACGTGAGTGGTCGTCCGCGTCGATTGGTGAGGCCCGAGGTCCTGGCCCGTTGCGTAGTCCTCGAACGCGCGTCGTACGAGCGGCGCCCGTTCTGGATCGTGGATCAAGCTCTTGCCCATCGCGCGCGGGGCGTTGATGTAGCCGATCGGCGCCAGGAACACCCAGCGTCCGAGCTCCAGCGCAGCTTTCATGCCGGCGCGGGTCCGGTCTGAGCGACAGTCGTTGTCGAACTGCGCGAATGCGGCCAGCACGCCTTCCATCAGCT
>MELA01000114.1 GCA_001767495.1 Acidobacteria bacterium RIFCSPLOWO2_12_FULL_65_11
CGCCTGCCACGTCAACCGAATCTGGTTGTCCGTCCAGAGGCCGTGCCGTGCCAGCGCCGGGCGCCCCAGATTGGGCGAATACGTCCAGACATTGGGGAGAAACTCGTTCTGGTTCGAGAACATTCCCGCCTGATAGTTGTGCGCGCCGTTGTTGCGGTACGTGTAGTAGTACCACAGCTTGTCCTGCAGAATCGGCCCACCGATGCCCGGGTTGATGTCCCAGTTCTTCTTGTACTTGTTGACCTGCGTCAGCCCCTGGTCCCGCAGGTCCTGTGAGAAGTTGCTCGCCTGCTGGCCCTCTGACGCGCCGGTCGCAAAGATCGAGCCTCGCAGGATATTGCCGCCGTCCCTTGGAATGAAGTTCATGCTCACGCCGCCGGTCTGTCGTTCAGCCGACGCCGCCGACGTGTCGATGGCCACCTCCTGCGTGGCATTCATGTTCGGCACGCTGCCCCCGACGTCCCCACCGCCCGTCACCAGCGTCATGACGTTGAGGCCGTTCTGCAGAACCCGCTGGTCGCCCGGCCGGCCTCCGTGAGTGGCCAAGCTCGCCATGACATCGCCGAGCGAGCCGCCGACATCCCGGCTCGCGCCAAAGCCCGACATGTTGACGCCTGGGACGAGGACACCGAGTGAATAGTACAGCCGGCTTGTCGGGAGCGAGTCGACAACTTCCTTCGACATCACGCGCTCCCTTGTCGTACTCTGCAGGTCGACCACCGGCGTTTCGCCGCTCACTGTAACCGTCTCTTCGATCGAGCCGACCTTCATCTCCGCATTCACCGTGATCGTGCCCGTCCCCGACGCCTCGATGCCCTCACGCCTGAACGTGCTGAAGCCGGTCAGCGTGGCCGTGACCGTGTAGGTGCCGGGCCGCAGGTCGACGATCCGGTACTGCCCCGTCCCGTCAGTCACCGTCTCGCGGACCCTTTCAATCAAGGTCGGGCTCGCCGCCTGGACGGTGACGCCCGGCAGCACCGCCCCAGACGTGTCCTTCACCACCCCCGCGATGGTGGCGCCCGCGCCCTGCGCGAAAACGGCCGTGGGGAAAACGGTTACACATGTGAGAAGGATTAGCTGTTTCACGACTCTCAACATAATATCGCCTCCTCGGAGGACACTGTCTTTCGGCATAAGGACTTGCGGCGCACACTACCAACCTGAATGTGAACCCGCCATATCCCAGGTAGCGGGCGAAGTATGCGAGAATCGCCTTCTCAAAGTCCTTATGGCGGCGTCACAAGGATCTGACATTGCCGTGAAAGTCCTCACAGAGCCTGCCCCGCCGATGGTGGAACGCTACGAATTTGGCGCGTTTCAGCTCAACGTCGCCTGTCGACAGCTGCTCAAGGACGGCATGCCCGTCGTGGTTACGCCGAAGGTCTTCGACACGCTGGTCTTCCTCATCAGGCACGCGGACCGCGTCGTGAGCAAAGAGGAACTGACTGGCAGGTTGTGGCCGGACTCGTTTGTCTCCGAGGGCAGTCTCACGCAGAACATTTCCCTCCTGCGGGTGGCCTTGAGCGATCGCTCCGACCATCCCCAGTTCATCGCTACGGTCGCCCGGCGGGGATATCGCTTTGTGGCTGCGGTCACTCACGTTCCGGCGGCGGCGCCGGTTGAGGCTGATGCGTCCACCGCGAAGGTACAGGGCATAAGAGAGGTGAGCATCGTCAAGCGGTCGGCGACGTCGCCTTTTCGTAGCTGGGCCTGGCGTACGAGCGCAGTCGGGGCGGTGTCGCTTGCGATCGGAATCGTTGTAGGTTCAGGACTCGGGCGCGATCCCAACGAGGACCGGTCGGTCGTCGACACTCCCCTGCAGTTCACCCTTACGCCCCCCGACGGTCTCACGATGACCGAAGCTGGCGTCATGTCGCCGGCTGGTCAGCACGTCGCGTTTGTGGCGCGCAAGGACGACTCGGGTCAGACCACCATCTGGTTGCGCCCGCTCGCATCCACCGAATACCGCGTAATCGCCGGCACCGAGGGTGCGAGTGGAGCGTCCTGGGCACCGAACAGTCGAGCGATTGGGTTCTTCAGCGGAGGGAACCTGAAAGCGCTGGATCTCGCCGACCATTCTCTCCAGACGCTCGCGGCCATCGGCCCTCCGCCAGCGAGCGCCTCGTGGGGCGCAGGTGGGACCATCCTCTTCGCGGGTCGCACAACAGGACTGTTCGCGGTCCCCGCACAGGGCGGCCCTGCGACGGAGGTCACCGTGCTCGACTTGGAGCACGAATCAGCACACCAATGGCCACAATTCTTGCCCGACGGGAAGCGGTTTCTGTTTCATGTCGCCAGCGACGATCCCCAGGTTGCCGGCACCTATGTCGGTTCGCTCGGTTCACGCGACCGGACTCGCGTCTTTCCAGGCTCGGGCGTTTACGCCGCGCCGGGCTACCTGCTTCACACCCGCGGACAGGCTCTCGCCGCGCAAGCATTCGACCTCGTCACGCTGCGGTTGACGGGCGAGGCTCTGACCGTGATTGCCAATTTGTCGGCCGGCCAGCCGGCCCCAGCTCCAACGGTCGTTTCGGCTTCGGGGACCGTCTCGCTGGCCTTGTCGACCGGGGGCAACGCTCGTCAGCTCACGTGGTTCAGTGCGACTGGTCAAACGCTCGGCACCATTACCACACCCATAGCGCTGCGAAGCCCCGCGTTGTTGATGGGAGACAAGTACGTTCTCGCAACTGCTGGAGGGCAGGACCGGAGCGGACTCTGGCTTGTGGATCTCGAGACCGGCGCGGCAAATCGCGTCGCAACGAGCGGCAGCACGCCGACTCCGTCCCCCGATGGGCGCAGGTTCGCGTTCGTGTTATCCAAGGCGTCGGCTGCGACCGACATCTACGTGAAATCCCTGGATGGCTCCGGGCAGGAGGAGCTCGTCCTGAAGACGCCGGAATTCAAATACCTGGACCACTGGTCGCCCGATGGACGGTATGTCACGTACGTGACGCGGACTCGAAACAACTACGACGTGTGGCTCCTGCCGACGTTCGGCGATCGGAAACCGCTTCCATTCCTCCACACGGCGTACAACGAACTCCTGACGCAGGTTTCCCCCAACGGCCGATGGGCCGCCTACACCTCAGATAAGTCCGGCACCTGGGAGGTGTACGTGCGGAGATTTCCGGACGGCAACCAAGAGCACGCCGTCTCGGTCGCCGGGGGCTGGGAGCCGCACTGGAATCGCGAGGGAACGACGCTCTTCTATCTCGCCGCAAGTCGCTGGCTGATGGCCGTGGACGTTACGCCAGGCAATGAATGGCGTTCTGGCAAGCCACAACCACTGTTTCAGACCTTCATCAGCGAGGGACCCGGAATGGCGCGCAGCCAGTACGCCGTCGCGGCCGACGGTCAGCGCTTCTTGATCAATACACCTTCCCGCAACAACATCCGCGAACCCACGACGGTGATGGTCAACTGGACCGCTCTGATCGGCCGATGACTCCCAGATCGTTTCGATGAACGCGCCGTGGAGATTCCGCCTTCGAACACGCCTTGTACTGATGGCCGTACTGGCGACCATGCCGGCGCTGGTCGTCATTCTGTACACGCAGTCGGTTGATCGCGAGCGGGCGCGCGAGCAGGTCCTCACCGACATCCAGCAGATCACGCGTCTGGCGGCGAGCCAGCAGGCGACCGTCTTCGACGGCGTGCGCCGACTGCTACTGACCCTCGCCCAGTTTCCGGCCCTGCGCGCGTCCGATCCTGCCGGCTGCAGAGCCGTGCTCCCCAGCATCCTGCGCGACCATCCGGGCTACCTGAACATCTGGGTGGCCAAGGCAGATGGGTCGCCGTTCTGTGAAGCGATTCCCGTCAATCCCAGCACCTCATCGGCCGGCCGTTCGTGGTTCGAGCGGGCGATGACGACGCGCACGACAGCTGTGGGCGATTACCAGATCGGGATGAGCACCGGGAAACCAGACGTCGTGCTGGCCCATCCCCTCCTCGGCCCCTCGGGTACCGTCGATCGCATCGTCGCCGCCGCCATCGGACTCGATCAACTGAATGACATCGCTTCGCGCTCGCTGCTTCCACCCGGGGCAGCCCTGACGCTCTTCGATCGAAATCGGACCATCCTGGCACGCTATCCGGACGGCGCCGGATGGATCGGTAAAGCGGTTCCCGAACCCATCGATTCAGATGGAAAGGCCGACCGACTGCCGCGCGTGGCGGACATCGTCGGCACGGACGGGGTCGCGCGGCTGTACGCGACGGCGCCGGTGGAGACAGATCTCAACACAGGGCTCCGCGTCGGTATGGGCATCGAACGCGAGGCGGCCTTCGCCCCGGCCAACCGGCTCGTGCGCCAGCAGTGGTGGCTGCTCGCGCTCGTGACGCTCGCCACGATCGGCGCAGCCTTGATCGGCGGCGAGTGGTTCGTGCGGCGGCCGATCAACCAATTGGCGGAGGTCACGCACCTGCTCGCGGCCGGCGACCTCACCGCGCGCGCTCGACTGGCGAGGGCCATGCCCGGCTTGGTGGAACTCGCCAATGCCGTCAACGCGATGGCGATCGAGCTCGAGGCTCGCCACCGCGAACAACAAGAGGTCGAGGCCAACCTGCGGCTCTCGGAGGAAAAGCTGCGCCAGTCACAAACACTCGAGGCGGTCGGCCAGTTGGCGGCCGGCATCGCGCACAACTTCAACAATCTGCTGACCGTCACGGCCGGATACACGGACCTGCTGCTGGCGAGTCACACCGCGGCCGATCAGGACCGAGCCGACCTCGAGGAAATCAGCAAGGCAACCAGACGAGGCGCGGCCCTCACCCGCCAGCTATTGGCGTTCAGTCGCAAGCACGATCCGGCACCAACGCGTGTCGATCTCAATCACGCGATCGATGACCTCCGGGAGATTCTCACGCGGCTCATCCGGGAGGACATCCGGCTGACCATCGAGCTTACGTCGACGCCCATGCCGGTCTTCATCGATCCCCACGACCTCGAACAGGTAATCCTCAACCTCGTGCTCAATGCACGCGACGCGTTGCCTTCAGGCGGGGATATTCAGGTCGACACGGCACGCGTACCCATTGGGACGACCGACAGCCGGCTCGACGTGCCGGTCACACCAGGCGAGTACGTCCGCCTGCGCGTTCGCGACAACGGCGTCGGCATGACGTCCGAGGTCCGCGCGCATCTGTTCGAGCCGTTCTTCACGACAAAGGAAGTCGGCAAAGGTACCGGGTTGGGCCTCGCCTCCGTCTATGGCATCGTGCGCCAGAGCCGAGGGTTCATCGACCTCGACTCGTCACCAGGCGCGGGAACGACATTCGGTGTGTATATCCCGATGACGTCCGAAGCCCCCGACGAGGCAACGGCGCAGCCGTCGACGTCGCCGAGCAAGGAGCAACGCCCAGGGGCCACTATCCTGCTCGTCGAAGACGAGGAACCCGTGCGCGCGGTGGCCGCACACGTCCTCAGCCAGGCCGGATACCGTGTAATGGAGGCAGCGACGCCCGCTCAGGCCTGCGAGATCTTCGACCGGCACGCCAACGACATCGCGCTTCTGCTGACCGACGTGGTGATGCCCGAGATGAGCGGTCACACGCTCGCCGACCGGCTGGTCGCGCGACAGCCAAGCCTCCGTGTGCTGTTTATGTCGGGCTACAGTGACGAAATGCCCTCCATCCGCGCGGGCCAGGCCCGCTTTCTCGGGAAGCCCTTTTCGCCCTCCAGCCTCGTGGCGACCGTCGCCGACCTTCTCGGCGCGCCGACCGCGCGCGGCTGAACCAGATTCATCTTTTCTTCGAGCCGCTTCTCGTCTTCCTCTTGGGCCGTCGTGCTGCCGCGCGTCGCGCAGGCTTGGTCTTGCGCGCGGCTTTCTTGGCGGCTTGCTTCTTGGCCGGCTTCGGCCGCGCAGGCTTTTTCTTGGCCGCCGGTTTGCTGGCCGCGAGCTTCGCCGAGTGAACCGCGAACATCGCGCCCTGGAGATCCATCCCCTGCGCGATCCAGTCGCCGCCCGGCACTTCTATCGGGCCGCTCACGATCTGACCGCCCAGCCCGACGGCCGTCTTGGCGGCTTTCTTTGTGTCCGCAACCTTGATATACGGGAGCCACGAGGGAGGACCGGGCATGCTCTTCGACTTGTTGAACATCCCCCCTAACGTCTTCCCCTTCCAGCCGTACATCTGGTAAAGGCCCACTTCCGGTCCCATGTCCATCGACTCGGTCTTCTCCCACCCGAACAGCCGCTGATAGAAGTCGAAGGCCGCGCGCCAGTCCGACGTGGCCAGCTCGTGCCACGAAAAGTCGCCGACGGCCGGTGTGCCGTCCGCCGAGGGAGTCTGGGCCGGCGTGAACACCGCAAACACGGTGCCCTGCGGATCCTGAAGCACGGCGAACCGGCCGACGGTTGGAATGTCGGTCGCCTGTTTCAGAACGGTCGCACCGAGCGGGACCGCCTCGCGCGCGGTCGCGTCCACATCGGGCGTCCCGATGTAGCTCAGCCAGTGAGGACGAGCGCCCATCGCCTTCGCGTCTTCCGGCAGGAGCATCAGCCCCGCCATCGGACGCTTGCCTGTGACAAACAAGGTGTACGACGAATTCCGATCCCACGACTGCGTCTTCCAACCGACGACCTTCGTGAAGAAGGCCGCGGCCGACTTGGTGTCTGTGGTCATGAGCTCGTGCCACACGAAGCGGCCACGAAGAGAAGCTAGAGCGTTGGACATAAAAGTGAACCTCCGAGAAGTGAAGAGTCTATCGCATGCACAACGCACGCGCGGCCACGGCGGCACCTCGAACACAGGTGTACCGAATATGTCAGATAAAGTGTTGATAATACATGGGTTAAAGCTCTTCTTGATCGACACAGAACACTTGGGATATAGTCCCGCCAGCCACAGCGAATATAAAGCGAAAACTCATCCAGATGCCTGCTGTTTCTCCTCTTACCCGCGCCGATCTTGAGGCTCTGCTTCGCGCCAAACGGCTCGACTGCACGCTGACGGCTCTGCCGCCGTCTGTCGATCCACCCCATCTTCACGACGAGTTCGCCGTCGCTCCAACCGGCGCGCTGGTTCTGGATACGGCGCTTCTCGGCGGGTTCCCGCGCGGACAGCTTTCGGAAATCGTCGGCTCGCCTTCCTCGGGTCGTACGAGCCTCGTCTTGCACATGCTGGCCGCTGCAACGGCTCGCGGCGAGCTCGTCGCGCTGGTCGATGCGCTGGATCGGTTCGACGTCGCGTCAGGCGCCGCGGCCAGAATCGACGTCGATCGTCTGCTCTGGATTCGTGGCCGCGTGGTCGGAAGTCCCGGCCCGTGCCGCGAAGCCAACCACCGAGCGATCGAGCAGGCCGTGGCTGCCCTCGCGCTCGTGCTGCAGGCCGGCGCGTTCGGACTGGTGGTGTTCGACATCGCCGACGCGCCGCCTCAAACGCTTCGGCGGCTGCCCTTCACCACCTGGCTGCGGCTGCAGCGGATGGTCGAAGGCGGCCAGACCGCCGGCGTGCTCGTGGGCGCGGAACACATTGCGCGCAGCTCCGCGGGACTGACGCTGCAGGTAAAGAGCGGCGCACGTAGGGTTACAGGATTTGACATAGAGGCGCGGCACACTTGTGAGCGCGATCGACATCATGAACCGCTTTGCGTGTCTGTATCAGCCACCTACGCCTGACGGCCCGCTGCTCGATTCGGCGCGGCTGCTCGCCGTGGCAGACGCCTTCTCGCCGCGCTACGAGCAGGTCGGGAGCGACCTGGTTGTGGTCGACATCGCCGGTCTTGCCCGGATGTTCGGTACGCCAGAGTCGATCGGCGACGCGATCGAGCGTGATGCCGCCAAGCGCGGGCTCGACGCGCATGTTGCCATCGCGGGAACCCGGACGGCCGCGCTCATCCTCGCACGGGCGCGGCCGGGGCCGACGATTGTCGCGCCAGGCGGCGAAGCCGCAGCCCTTGCTCCTTTGCCGATCGCCGCACTCGACCGGCTCGCGCCGTCCGATTCGCTCCACAACTGCAACCACACCTTCAAGTCGTGGGGCCTCAGCACGCTCGGCGATCTGGCAGCAATGCCACCGGCGGATCTCGCGGCGCGGCTCGGACAGACGGGACTTCTCTGGCAGGCGATGGCTCGTGGGGAAGACAGACGACCGCTCGTGCCGATGCGGCCCGAGGAGCGGTTCGGGGCGTCTCTGGATCTCGACTGGCCGATTGACGGACTGGAACCGCTGTCGTTCGTCCTGACGCGCTTGCTCGAGCCACTGGTCGTCCAGATCGAGCGCCGGGATCGCGGGGCCGCGTCGCTGCACGTGGCACTTCGGCTCGTCTCGCGGGAGACTCACGAACGGCACCTACAACTGCCTTCACCCATCCGTGACGCGCGTACGTTGCGCACGCTCGCGCTCATCGATTTGGAATCACACCCGCCGGCGGCCGCCATCGACCGTGTCACCATCGTCATCGACCCGACGCCGGGTCGCGTGCTGCAGCACACGCTCTTCGAGCGCGCGCATCCCGCACCAGAGTCGCTGTCAACGCTGCTGGCGCGGCTCGGCGCATTGATGGGGTCAGATCGCATCGGCGCCCCCGCCGTCATGGACACCGACCGGCCCGGCGCCTTCGCGATGCGGCCCTTTCGCACCGATTGGACACCGTCAGCCTTGCTAGCGAGGTCTCGGCGCGGGTTCACAACCTTGCGGGTGGCGCCGGGCGGGGCGCCCCGCCTGGCGCGGAGCCCACATCCGTTACATGCGCACTTGGGCGAGCACCAGGTGGGGCTGCCCGGCGACAGGACCCGTTCCGGTTGTGAAACCGACGCTCGCCTGTTTACACACGTGGTAGCCGCGTTGCGTCGTTGCCGTCAACCTGTACCCGCACGTGTGGCGCTCGCGGACGGCCGGCCTGTCCGCGTGACAACGGAGCGAACCGGGTTTGAAGGGGGTGGCGTGCGCACCTGTACGGGGCCCTGGCGCACCTCGGGAGACTGGTGGACGCGGAGCTGGAACCGAGACGAGTGGGATGTCGGGTTGAGCACTGGCGTGGCCTACCGGATCTTTCACGATCGTGACAGAGGCGGATGGTTCGTTGACGCAGTGGCCGATTGAACCCGTCCAGGTCCGGCTGAAGCCGGACACTACGGTTATGTATCTTCATGTACGTCGAACTGCACGCGGCCTCGGCCTTCAGCTTTCTTCAAGGCGCGTCGCTCCCCGAAGCGCTGGTCGATCGCGCGGCCGATCTCGGTTATCCAGCTTTGGCGCTCCTCGATCGGGATGGTGTCTATGGCGCTCCGCGGTTCCATAAGGCGGCACTCTCGGCCGGCATCCGGCCAATCGTCGGCGCCGAGCTGACCATCGGCGAGCCGGCCACCCTGGCCCGCCGCTGGCTCCTGCCAGTCCTCTGCGAGTCGCAGGCGGGGTACCGCAATCTGTGCCGCTTGATCACCCGCATGAAGCTCGCCGCGCCCAAAGGCGAAGGCGTGCTCGCGCTCGAGGATCTGGACGGCTCGACGACTGGCCTCGTGGCCCTGGCCGGCCGCCCGGCGCTCGATGGGCGCCGGTACGGCGTCGGTGGACTGCTGGATCGGCTGGTCGGGATCTTCGGACGCGGACAGGTTTACGTGGAGCTGCAACGGCACTTCCGCCGCGACGAAGAAGCGGACACCCAGGCGCTCGTGGCCCTCGCGTCCGCCTTCCACGTTCCAACCATCGCCACCGGCGGCGTGCGATTCACCGCGCCCGAGCAGCGACCACTCTTCGATGTCCTCACCTGCATGTATCACCACACCGATCTGGCGCGCGCCGGCCGCCGGCTCGCGCCGAATGCCGAACGGTATCTGAAGCCGCCGGCCGAGATGGCATCGCTCTTCCGCGACCACCCCGACGCGGTGGCGCGAACCGGCGAGCTGGCCGATCGCCTGCAGTACACGCTGGCGGATCTTGGCTACCGGTTCCCCGAATATCCGGTGCACGCCGGCGACACGCCGATTTCACTTTTGCGGGCGATTACCGACGTGGGGGCGCGCGAACGCTACCGGCCTTATCACGATCGGGCCCGCGCGCAGATTGTCCGCGAGCTCGATCTGATCGAGCGGTTGAACCTCGTCGGCTATTTTCTGATCGTCTGGGACCTCGTCAACTTCTGCCGGCAGCACGACATCCTCGTCCAGGGACGAGGATCGGCCGCTAACAGCGCCGTCTGCTACAGCCTGGGGATCACGGCAGTCGATCCGGTCGGCATGGATCTGCTCTTCGAGCGCTTTTTATCGGAAGAGCGCGGGGAATGGCCCGACATCGATCTCGACCTGCCAAGCGGCGACCGGCGCGAGCGCGTCATCCAGCACGTGTACGAGAAGTACGGCCGGCTTGGCGCCGCCATGACGGCCAACGTCATTACGTATCGCGGCAAGAGCGCCGCGCGCGAGGTCGGCAAGGCGCTCGGGTTCGATCCGGCTCAGATCGATCGACTCGCCAAGCTGATGCACCGCTTCGAATTCGTCGATCGGGACGACACGCTGGCTCGGCAGCTCGCCGAGGTCGGGCTCGATCTGCATGTGGACCAGGTTCGATTGTTTGCCTCGCTCTGGGGCGAGATGCAGGATCTGCCGCGGCATCTCGGTCAACATTCCGGTGGGATGGTGATTTGTCAGGGCCAGCTCGACACCGTCGTGCCGCTCGAAAACGCCAGCATGCCGGGCCGCGTCGTGGTCCAGTGGGACAAAGACGATTGCGCCGACATGGGGATCGTCAAAGTGGATCTGCTCGGCCTGGGCATGATGGCGGTGCTTGAGGACGCCCTCTCGCTGATAAACGCGTCGGGATTGGGGATTCGGGATTCGGGATTCGAATCCCAAAGCGAATCCCAAATCCCAAATCCCGAATCCCGTCTCGATTTGGCACATTTACCCCCCGATGACCCCGCTGTTTACAAAATGCTGCAAGAGGCCGACACGATCGGCGTCTTCCAGGTTGAATCACGCGCGCAGATGGCCACGCTCCCGCGCCTGAAGCCGACATGCTTCTACGATCTCGTCGTCCAGGTCGCCATCATCCGCCCCGGCCCCATCGTCGGACAGATGGTCCATCCGTATCTCAATCGCCGGGCCGGCCGGGAACCCGTGCAGTATCCGCATCCCTCACTCGAGCCGATCCTCAAACGCACGCTGGGCGTACCACTGTTCCAGGAGCAGCTCCTGCGGATCGCGATGGTGGCGGCGGGATTCACCGGCGGGCAAGCCGAAGAGTTGCGTCGCGCGATGGGGTTCAAGCGATCCGAGCGGCGAATGAAGCAGCTCGAAGGACAGTTGCGCGAAGGCATGGCGCGACAAGGGATCGCAGGAGATGCCGCCGACGAGATCGTTCGGTCCATCACGTCGTTTGCGCTGTACGGATTCCCCGAATCGCACGCCGCAAGCTTCGCCCTGATTGCCTACGCCAGCGCGTACCTGAAGGCGCACTATCCCGCGGCCTTCTACACCGCGCTCCTCAACAACCAGCCAATGGGCTTTTATCATCCGGCGACGCTCGTCAAAGACGCGCAGCGGCGCGGCGTGCTCTTCCATCCGATTGACGTACAGACCTCTGGCTGGAATTGTGCGATCGAAGACGATGGCGCCATTCGCCTCGGGCTGCGGTACGTGAATGGCCTGCGGGCCACCGTGGGCCACGCGATCGCCAGCCAGAAGCGGTTTGCATCGATGGAGGATGTGGTTGCGCGCACGGGGCTCCGTCGCGACGAGCTGGTCACCCTCGCCGACATCGGGGCGCTCAATGCGTTTGGCTACGACCGCCGATCGGCGCTCTGGCAGGCCGAGCGCGCGGTACGACCATCCGGCGAACTGTTTGAGGAAGCACTAGCACCTAGCACTAGCACCCGGCACCAGCACCCTGCACGTAGCACCCTGCACCCTGCACCTGACCTCTGTCCTCTGTCCCCGATGACCGAAACCGAGCGCCTCGCCGCCGACTATGCCGGCACCGGATTGACCATCGGCCGGCATCCCATGGCGCTCAGACGCGAGGAGCTAGCCACACGCGGCGTGCTCCGCGCCATCGATCTGCGCACGCTCCGGCACGGCCGCCGCGTCCGCGTGGCCGGTCTGGTGATCACCCGGCAACGACCCGGCACGGCCAAAGGCTTTGTGTTTCTCACGTTGGAAGATGAAACCGGCGTGGCCAATATCATCGTGCGGCCCGATCTCTTCGCGCGCGACCGGCTCGTCATCGTCGAGGAACCGTTCCTCATCGTCGAGGGAGTATTGCAGAACCAGGATGGCGTCACCTCGATCCGGGCCGAAGCAATCCAACGATTCGGCAGCGTCGCGCTGGACTTCGACGCGCACGATTTCTACTGATCGCATATGGTCTAATATCACACGTCTTACAGGACATCGAGTGGATCGGAGCTTGAGCGCCTCGAGCTGGTTCGCACGCGAGTACGGGTTCCGGTCTACTCCAATACAAATTAGGTGGACGAAGAGATCGACGCCCAGAAGGACAGGATCATGGCTGACGAAACCACTCGCGAGGTCTACAGGGCGCTTCGTGAGATTCAGGATCGGCACACCTATTTTCTTCTCGCGGCTGTCGGGGCCGCACTCGGGCTGGCGGTCTCTCAGACGCAAGGCAAAGCGATAGCGTGGTCGCAACTTCCTCTTGGTCTAGCAGCACTGAACTGGGGCCTCAGCTTTTTCTGCGGCTGCCGTCACTTGGCCTATGTGGGCTCAACTATTTATGGCAACGCCGACTTGCTTCAGATTCAGGCTGGCGTCCACCCTCGCGTTGGTCAGCACCCGCAGATGATTGCTGCCGCGGAAAGCGGCGTTCGATCAGCCCTTGAAACCAACGCGAGTCGAGCGAACAGGTATGGTCACTGGCAGTTCCGTCTTTTCGTTGCCGGAGCTCTCTTTTACATAGCGTGGCATGTTCTCGGCATGTATTTGATTCGTATCGGAAGGGCTGTCGCCACCTAACAAGGCGCCAGTCCGGGTGAACAATGAGCGGCCGCGGGTGAGCCGTGTTCCGTTGGGCCTCACATCTCAACCGCACTGGGGATAAAAAGGTACCAAGGTAATCACTCAGACTTGACCGCTGCCCTCACTGTAAAGTGGCTAAGCCATTCCTAGCCCGAATGACCAGGAAAGAAACGCAAGACCACGCAGGGAGCCGCACTCAGCATGAGTGAACGTAAGGACAAGCGGCTCATCGACAGAGTCCGTGACTCGGCCCTGTCCATGCAGATTGGCGGCCAGGAGGACGGCGGAGTCTCCGTGATGATCGACATGGGGAGCGCACTCTATGTCGTGAAGGAGCATGCGATCTACGCCGTGCGGTTGGCCGACCAGGTGGACCCAGAGCGGACGAATGTGGCCGTGCCCAACACCCAGCAGCGGATCATGTCGATGGGCACGCACGACCCTGAGGTAGCGCGCATCTTCCTGACTGCGTACACCATGTTCAAGTCGATGCACCTCGGAAAGGACTTCCCGGAGGGCAAGGCGTGGTCCCTCGCCTTCGAATATCTCCGAGACATCGCAGCGATGATGAAAATGCATTCAGACTTGGTGGCGGCGATCGAGCAGGCCGTCGCCAGGTCCAACGAAGTGGTCGCGAAGGATCGAAGCGTTACGTTGCCCTCTCTGGGGAACGCGGAGGAACGTTGTGATGCGTTTGCCCAAAAAGTGGGCCACGCTATCGATACGTTGAAGGCGATCGCACGGCTTTTCTACTCGAAGGAGCTATCGACGAAGTGGATCGACTCGTTGACTTCGCTTGCTGCACAGAAGCACGGGGAGGAGGAACCGTTGGCGCGGTTCATGAGGGAGACACGAGGCAACCTGCTCTTCATGCGGGAGATGCGGAATATGATCGAGCACCCTCGGGAAGACGCCTACGTGAAGATCCACGATTTCCAGCTCCCCCCGAGCATGGAGCTGGTCGCCCCGAGCGTAGACATCGTCAAGCTCGGCGAAGTCCCTGTCTCCGAGCCGCTTGCATCGCTCATGGCTCAGGTAACTGAGGAGTTGGTGTCAATCGGAGAGATGTTCATGGCGCTCCTCTGTGGAGCCAACGCCAAGTCGTTCTCTGGTTTCCCGCTCGTAGTGGTGGAAGTGCCGCCCAGTCGCCGACCGGAGTGGAACCCACACCAGCGGATTTCCTATGGGATCGTCATGAACGGCGAATTACAGCCCTTGGGGTAGCGCAGATACCGCGACTCATTTCGCCTGGTGCGCAACTGGGAGACCTTGAATCGTATAAGGCACCGCGGCTGTAGCGGATGGCGTTGATATGGCAACGGCCATCGGATCAGAGGATAGAGAACTGTGACAGATCTCGGCCTCACTCAAGCGGACGCAGACGCACTCCTCTCCATGGAGAAGCACCGTGTTGATGACACGATCCACGACTACCCGAGTCTCGGTGGCGCGTTGCGGATTCCGTTGCAGAGCCCTGACAACCGCGAGACTTTCATTCTCGACATCACCAGAAGCCAGATCAACCTATCGAAGGGCACATACCAAAATCGCTCGCGCGGAGTCGTCATCTTGGCCCGCCTCGACTTCGGCGGCGCGCCACACCGGAATCCCGACGACCAAGAGATCGAGTGTCCCCACCTCCACGTGTACCGTGAGGGCTTCGGGGACAAATGGGCCATTCCGCTGCCCGCCGGGCGATTCAGTAATGTTGGCGATCCTTGGCTCGTCCTGCTAGCCCGCATTATTCGTGAAGGGGCCGATTTCG
>MELA01000115.1:0-4856 GCA_001767495.1 Acidobacteria bacterium RIFCSPLOWO2_12_FULL_65_11
TGCCGTCAGCACGTCAGAGACCGCGTGGACCACGTCATACAACAGCGAGAAGCTCGACCGGCCGATGTCGCCGACACGCAACCCTACTTCGAGGTGGTCGCCGAAACGTGCGGGCGCGCGATAGTCGCACTCGATGCGCGCGACGATGACCTGGGCGTGCGAGGGGGCGCCGGCGAGCTGACGCCAGAAGGCGTGCCGAGCCTGCTCGAAATACGTCAGGTACACCGAGTGATGCACGTGGCCGAGCAGATCGCAGTCCCTGAACGGCACTTCGAGTGCATACCGAAACACGGGATCGGCGCGCATGGAGGATAGAATACATTGCCGTGTCCGCTCCTGCCGACATCTTCAAGCCCGAATTCACGCCCGAAGAGACGCGGGCGCTTCTGCCCTACTTCACCAACACCGACCGGCCGGTGTTCGCGCTCGTCAACCTCCCCGAAACGGTCAAGGGGGCGCTCTTCGCGCGCTATTCACGATCGGCAAAGTCGCTGCGCCGGCTGTTTCTCGACGAATTTCTCGGCGGCCTGGCTGTGGGGGACGCAGATCGTCGCGTCCGGCTTGAGCCGGACCAAGGTCCGCCTGGAGGCGGACCCCACGGCGATCCTCCTGGCGTCGGCGCCGAGCGCGCCCAGCAACTCTACGCCCGCGTGCTCGGTGAATACGGCGACGATTCGGTGGCTCAACTTGGCGCCGCGCATCTCGCGTGCGAAGGTGTCTCGAACGTGTTGACGAAAGTGCTCGAGTGGGGCCGCCTGATGGCGTACCTCGAGCAGTCGACCCGCTACGTGCCGTACACCGATCGGCCGAACGGAGGGTGGAAATACCACGTGCCGGCTGAACTCGACGGCTCGCCCCTGCGCGATGCATTCGTGCGCACGCTCGACGCGGCGTTCGAGACCTACGCGCGCTGGATCCCGGCGCTCGAAACACTCTTCCGCGCAAAGTACCCGAAGGCGCCCGAGGATTCAGACCTCGTCTACCGCTCGGTGATTCGCGCCAAGGCGCTCGACACCCTGCGCGGCTTGCTGCCTGCGGCGACGACATCCAACGTCGGTCTGTTCGGCACCGGTCAGGCTTTCGAGGCGCTGCTCCTGCGCATGCTCGCCCATCCATTGGAGGAAGTTCGCGCGCACGCTCACCTGATGCTGGACGAGCTCCGGAAAGTCATCCCTGCTTTTCTCGCGCGTGTCGATCAGCCTAACCGCGGCGGTCGATGGATTGAGTATCTGGCGCAGACCAGGCGCGGCTTCGACGTCGCCGTGCACGGCCTTCTGGCGGATGTCGAGCCTGAAGAACGCGGCGAGGTGACGCTCACCGACTTCGATCCGGATGGCGAAACGAAGGTGGTGGCCGCGGCGCTCTATGCGAGTTCGGATCTTCCCGACGACCAGCTGCTACTGATGGCGCGCCGGCTGTCGCCCGACGATCGCGCGGCCCTCCTTCGGGCGTACGTCGGCCACCGCGCCAACCGCCGCCACAAGCCCGGACGCGCGTTCGAGCGGACCAGCTACCGGTTTGATGTTCTCGCGGACTACGGGGCATTTCGCGATCTGCAGCGCCACCGGATCCTCACGATCGAATGGCAGCCGCTCAGCACGCGCTACGGCTACACCGAGCCGGCGGCGATAGACGAGGCGGGTGCGCTGCGGGATTGGCGCGAGGTGATGGATCGATCCGCCGACCTGCACGGGACGCTCGTCGCCGGCGGCCTGGGCCACGTGGCCCCCTACGCCGTGGTGATGGCCTATCGCGTCCGGTTCTATATGGAGATGAACGCGCGCGAGGCGATGCACGTCATCGAGCTGCGCACCTCTCCTCAAGGGCACCCGGCCTACCGCCGCGTCTGCCAGATGATGCACCACGCGATCGCGGACGTCGCCGGCCATCGCGCCATTGCCGCCGCAATGCAGTTTGCGGATCACTCCGAGGTCGAGCTTGAGCGGCTGCAGTCGGAGCGCGCCAGCGAGAGAAAGCGACGGCAGGGAATTGCGGATTGATGATTGCTGATTAGTGATTGCCACCTCTTGATTGGCGATTGCAGAAACTGCCACGCGGAACGCGTTCACGATCGCTGAAACTACCACCCCTGGATCGCCGCAGCCTCGAAATCCGAGTGATGACGCCATGGACCCGCCAGGTACAGTTTGTGCTGGGGACGATGGTAGAATCGGGCCGCGATGGTCCGAGGACATTGGAGCGGACAGATGCCCAGCGTCGAAGAGCGCGTCGCCTACCTGGAAGGTCGACTCGAGGATCACGCAGGCGTGGTCAGCGAACTGCGCGGTAGCGTGAGCGACGTGCGCGACAACGTGACTGACCTGCGCGAACAGATGGACCGGCGGTTTGACGCCCTTGATGGGCGGTTCACAGCTATCGACCGGCGCTTCGAGACGTTCGATGGCCGGATCGTGGCACGCGACCAGCAAGTCGACCGACGTTTTGACGCAATCGACCGACGCTTCGACAGCTTGGAGGAGAAGGTGAATCGCTACTTCACCTGGCTCGTTGGCATCCAGGTGGCGGCGCTCGTCGCGATCATTGGAACGTTTGTCGGGGCCTACTACCGCTAGCCCACGCCGCTCTCTACGCAAGGCCATTACTGCCGGCGGTATGCTGCGACCCTGTGACCGCGCGCGGACCGGACAACCGGCGGCAGGACGCCCCCGAGAGCCATCTCGCCGCTGAGTTCGCGACCGCGCGCGTGCTCGCCACCGCAGCCCACCTCTCCGACGCCACCCCTCGCATCCTCGAAGCCATCTGCACCACGCTCAACTGGGAGCACGCCACGGTCTGGCGCGTCGACCGCCAGGCCAGCGTCCTCCGATGCGTCGAGATCTGGCATCAGCCCGACGTGAGATTCGCAAAGTTCGAGGCCCTGAGCCGCGGGATGACCTTCGCGCCAGGCATCGGATTGCCGGGCAGCGTCTGGTCGAGCGGCCGCCCCCTCTGGATCCCCGACGTCGTCCACCACGACAACTTCCCGCGGGCGCCCATCGCGGCGGCCGAAGGCCCGCACGCGGCCTTTGGGTTTCCGATCATGCTGGGCCCCGAGGTGCTCGGCGTGATGGAGTTTTTCAGCCGCGAGATTCGGGAGCCAGACGAGGCGCTGCTCGCGATGCTCGGGACGATCGGCCATCAGATCGGACAGTTCATCGAGCGGCGGCGCGCCGAGGAAGAGCTCGACCGCTTCTTCGCCCTCTCGCTCGACATGTTGTGCATCGCGGGATTTGACGGTTATTTCAAACGCCTCAACCCGGCCTGGGAGCGCACGCTCGGCCTCACGCACGCCGAGCTGCAGGCCAGGCCGTATGTGGACTTCATCCATCCCGACGATCGCCAGCGCACGGCGCCCGTCTCGCTTCATCGGCTGGCGCTGGCCGACGGACCTCGCGCCGCTTGAAGGTGCTGCTTGCCGAGGGCAACGCGATGACGCGGCGGCGCGTTGTTCGCACTCTGGAGAAGCGCGGGCACGGAGTGACCACCGCAGCAAACGGCCGCCTGGCGCTACAGGCGATCACGCGCGCCGGGCTTGGCAGCTTCGACGTCGCGTTGATGGACGTGCAGATGCCCGAGATGGACGGACTGTCGGCCACCTCGGCCATTCGCGAGCACGAGAAGGGTGTCGGCACGCATCTGCCCATCGTCGCCATGACAGCGCATGCCATGGAGGGCGACCGCCAGCGGCGCCTCTCCGCAGGGATGGACGACTACCTCTCGAAGCCGGTGCGTGCCGGCGACCTGCTGGCCATCATCGAGCGCGCGAGTGGCGAGCCGACAGACGTTGCCAAGCCGGCCGCTCGCCCGCCGCGCCTCCTGGTGGTCGATCGGGGCGCCGCGTTGGCGCGTCTGGACGGTGATCGTCGTCTGCTTGGCGAGCTCGTGCGGATCTTCCGCGCTGATACGCCCGCGATGATGGCCGCCATCCGGCAGGCCGTGGCGGGGAAGAATGCCGACGCTGTACGGCTCGCCGCGCACGCGCTCAAGGGATCGCTGGCAGCTGTTGGGGCAACACGAGCGTTTGAAGCGGCCCGTCGGCTCGAAACGATCGGTCGCGAAGACGACCTGCGCCGTGCATCGGCAGGCGCTTCAGTATCTGCACAAACCGGTCGAGTCAAGAGTACTCGTCTCCATCGTGAACGATCTTCTTAAGGACAAATCGCCACCGGCGCCAATTGAGGTGGTGTCGTCGCGGCCAACCTGGGTGGAACTGGTCGTGTCCTGCACGCGCGAAGCCGCCGATCGGATCCAGAGCGTGATGAAGGAACTCGAGGCGGATCTGCCGGAGGACATCCGCGAGTCTGTGGGCTACGCGTTCCGCGAGCTGCTGCTGAATGCGGTCGAATGGGGCGGCAAGCTCGACCCGAATCGGAAAGTGCGCATCGCCTGCCTGCGCGCCCGGCGCATGTTGCTCTACCGCATCGCGGATCCGAGACCCGGGTTCCGCATGGACGCGCTCGATCACGCAGCCATCAGCTATCCCGACGATGCACCGATCGAGCACATGCGCATGCGCGAGGAGAAGGGCCTGCGGCCCGGCGGGTTTGGGCTGCTGATGGTGCGCGCTCAGGTCGACGAGCTGCTCTATAACGAAAAGCAGAACGAAGTGGTGTTCGTCAAGTATCTCGATTGAGACTGGCCGCCTCCGCGCTTTTGGCGCTTCGGCGAGCCTGGCCGAAGCTCGAAGAGCGAAGGCTGGTGGCTGGTGGTGGGCTACCAGATCACGCGCACGGGATACTGCGCGATCGACGGGTCGGGCGTGACAAGCGCGAAGCCGTGAGCGATGGCCTGGGAGATGAGCATGCGATCGAAGGGGTCGCGGTGCAACTTCGGGAGACGCGTCACCTGAAGCGCCG
>MELA01000115.1:4909-5314 GCA_001767495.1 Acidobacteria bacterium RIFCSPLOWO2_12_FULL_65_11
CTGCTCCGGCAGCGGGAGCCGCCCGGCTTGGTACTTGGACGCGATTTCCCAGGCGGACACGGCGCTGAGCAGCACGTCGTTCGACGGATCGCGCACCGCAGCGGCGGCGCGCTCTGACAGCGCACTGCCGCCTGCCAGCCACAGAAACGTGCAGGTGTCGAGGAGCAGCCTCACGAGCGGCGGCGAGCGGCGCTGCGGCCGGCCGGCTTGGCGTTCCGGGCCTTGGCTTCCGCGACCTTCCGCGCGCCACGCGCGGCTCGAGGCGCGGAGGCCGGCGATAACAGGTCGGTGGACCCGACACCCTCCCAGCGATCCAGTTCGTCGGGAGCCAGCGGCTCGAAGAACGACGGGGGCACGTCGAACCGCGGCCGTCCGGGCAGCGGGCCGATGGGCCGCGGCTCGCTG
>MELA01000115.1:5346-9869 GCA_001767495.1 Acidobacteria bacterium RIFCSPLOWO2_12_FULL_65_11
CTGCGAACCGCCTCCACGGCGCGCAGCTCGGCGACGGGCGTGTTGTGGCGGCAGATGACGATGCGTTCCCCGCGGGCGGCCCGGTCGAGATACTCGGACAGCCTGGCCTTGACCTCGAAGACGTTGGCTCTAAACATGACCATATTATTGACTAGACTTGGAGACTTATTCAAGACCGTTTTAGTAGCCACCCCCGCGGGATCGCTACTTTTTCATAGCCGTAGTGTCCGGCTTCAGCCGGACCTGGAGGTCCGCCTAAAAGGCGGACACTACAGAAGACGTCTGAAACAACTGCTGGGCGGGCGGTGCCGAAGATCGCAGGAACTGCCAGCGCGCCTTCACCCCGCGCGCCGGATCCCAGCAATTACGCCGTGGAGCCACTCGGTACAGTTCGTGCTGCGACGATGGTAGGATCGGGCTGCCAAGGCCCGAAGACGAGGAGCGGGCCAGTGTCCACCGTCGAAGAGCGGGTCGCCTATCTGGAGGGTCGAGTGGAGGATCGCGCAGGCGCTATCGACCTGGTGCGCGGGGACATCAGAGAACTGCGGAGGGACATGGGCGAGCTGCGCAGTGACATGAACGACCTTCGCAGGGACGTGACCGAGCTGCGTGGTGATGTCGGCTGGCTCCGTGGGGCGATCAATGAGTTACGCGAAGACATGAGCGACCTGCGCGAGCATGTCGATCGCCACTTCACCTGGCTCGTCGGCATCATGGTGGCCACGCTCGTCGCCGTCATCGGCACCTTCGTCGGCACCTACTACCGATAAATCCGCAATCAGCAATCCGCAATCAGCAATGTGATCAATCCATCGTCTGCCCCCCGCAGATGTTGTAGGTCTGACCTGTAATCGCCGAAGCCTGTGGTGAGGCGAGAAACCTGACCAAGGTCGCCACTTCTTCCGGCTGGATCATCCGGCCGATCGGCACGCGGTCCATCGCCTGCGCCCGGAATTCTTCGTACGTGATGCCCGTGGCCTTCGCGCCGATCCGCATCCCCTGCTCGGCCATGTCGGTGTCGACCCATCCCGGACAGAGCGCATTGACGGTCATGCCGCGACTGGCCACTTCGAGTGCGAGCGCGCGCGTGAAGCCGATGATGGCGTGCTTCGACGCGCAGTACGCCGTGTAGCCGGCGACGCCGAACCGGCCGAGCACCGACGACATGTTGAGAATGCGGCCTCCGGGGGCGAGGAGCGGGACCGCCTGACGCGTCACCAGGAAGGTGCCCCACACGTTGGTGTCGAGCACGCGCTTCCAGCTCGCGGTGTCGGTTTGGTCGATCGGCAGCCCGCCGCCCACGCCGGCGTTGTTGACGAGCACGTCGAGCGAGGGACTCGCCGCGCGAAATTCCTCGAAGGCCCGCGCCACCGCGCCTTCATCAGTGATATCGACCGCCAGCACCAGCGCCCGGGCACCTCGGGCGCGGATGACTTGGGCTGTGTCCTCGAGCTGGGTACGCGTCCGCGCGGCAATGGCGACGAGGTTGCCTGGCTCGGCAAACGCGAGTGCGATAGCACGGCCGATACCTCGCCCACCGCCTGTTACGAGAACTGTCACGTTGAATCTAATCCTTGTCCTTGGTCCAGAAACGCCTGTACTCCTCCAGAAACGTCAGCGAGGCGAGCGATCGCATGCGATCGAAGAAAAGGATGCCGTCGAGATGGTCGGTTTCGTGTTGAATGACGCGTGCCGGAAAATCAAGCGCGCTGAGCTCGACACGCTCGCCCTGCCGATCGAAAGCCCGCACCTTGATCTCTTTCGCGCGCGGCACACGGCCGCGCACCTCAGGGATGCTGAGGCAGCCCTCCCAGTCCTCCACCATCTCGCGGCCGACGACGATGATCTCGGGATTGATGATGGCGACCGGCTCGGACCGCGTGTCGCCGCTCTCCTCCGCGTCGAGCGAGGCGACAAACAGCCGCACGCCTTCATGCACCTGCGGCGCCGCAAGTCCCACTCCCCGATACTCCTCCATCGTCTCGATCATGTCGTCGATGAGCTGTTGAATCGTCGTGCTCGCAATCTCGGCGCGGTCGAGCGGGCGCACCGGGACACGAAGGACCGGGTGCCCCATGCGCGCGACCTTGAGAATCGACATAACCGACGAATTATACTGGTCCCTGGGCGGGGACCAAGAACCAGGGACGGACCAGGGACCAAGCGCCAGCAACCAAGGACCACGGTGGGGCACACGCACGATGACTCGCACGCGTACCGCTTCTGTCCCCGCTGCGGCGGTCCGCTCGAGCGGCGGCTCCTGAAGACGACCGAGCCCGAGCGGCCCGTGTGCGCGCGGTGCGGCTTTGTGTTCTATCTGGATCCCAAGATTGCGGTCGGCACCATCATCCGGCTATCGAGCGATCGGCTCGTGCTCGTGCGCCGGGCGATCGAGCCCGGCTACGGCAAGTGGGTGTTTCCGAGCGGGTACGTGGATCGCGGCGAGCCGCTCGCCGCGGCGGCCCTTCGCGAGGCCCGCGAGGAATGCGGCCTCGAGGTTCGCCTCGAAGGCCTCGTGAACATCTACTCCTATCCGGGAGAGGTTCCGGTGATCGTCGTGTACGCGGCCACCGCCGTCGGTGGCACGCTCGCCATCGATGACGAGTCGTTGGAGACAGCTGAATTCGAGGCGGGCGTGCTCCCCTGGGAGAATCTGGCCTTCCGCAGCACGTCAGACGCCCTGCGCGACTATCTCGCCGGAGTCCGGCACCCGGTCCAACTCTAAGCGATGGTCACAGCCTTGCTGAGATAGACGTCCTGAATCGCGTTCAACAGAGCGACACCCTCCTTCATCGGCCGCTGAAACGCCTTTCGGCCTGAGATCAAGCCCATCCCACCGGCGCGTTTGTTGATGACCGCGGTCTTCACCGCTTCCTTGAGATCGCTCTCGCCCGACGAGGCGCCGCCCGAGTTGATGAGGCCGGCGCGGCCCATGTAGCAGTTCGCCACCTGATACCGCGTGAGGTCGATCGGGTGCGGGGACGTGAGATCCGAGTAGACCTTCTTGTGCGTCTTGGCGAAGTTAAGGGCCGTGAATCCGCCGTTGATGTCGGGCAGCTTCTGCTTGATGATGTCCGCCTCGAGCGTCACGCCGAGATGATTCGCTTGGCCCGTGAGATCGGCAGCCGTGTGATAGTCGGCTTCCTTCGTCTTGAAGCCGGAGTTCCGCAGGTAGCACCACAGCACGGTGAACATGCCGAGGTCGTGGGCCTGGTGGAACATTTCAGTGACTTCCTGAATCTGCCGCTTCGATTCTTCCGAGCCGAAATAAATGGTCGCACCGACGCCCATCGCCCCCATGTTGAAGCCCTGACGGATGTTGGCAAAGCGGATCTGATCGAAGCTGTTCGGGAAGGAGAGGAACTCGTTGTGGTTGAACTTGAGGAGGAATGGGATCTTGTGCGCGTACTTCCGCGCCACCGAGCCGAGCACGCCGAGCGTGGAAGCCACAGCATTGCACCCGCCTTCGATCGCCAGCTTCACGATGTTCTCCGGATCGAAGTACATCGGATTGGGTGCGAACGAGGCGCCGGCCGAGTGCTCGACGCCCTGATCGACCGGGAGAATCGACACGTAGCCGGTTTCGGCCAGGCGGCCATGACCGACGAGCGCCTGGAGACTCGTCAACACGCGCGCCGGCCGATCGGACGCGCCAAAGAGGCGATCGACCGAGTCGGCCCCAGGCAGATGCAGACTCTCCCTGGGAATCGTCTTGCACTGATGGCCAAGCAGCGCGGCGGCGTCCTGGCCGAGAACCTCTTCGATGTTTGAGCTCAATTGCTGGTCTGGCATGGTTCCCTCTCACGTTGAAGCGACCGGGTATTTTAGCACCGGGTATTTGAAATCTTCCACGACGGCGACTTTGACAGCCGCGCTCACCATGTCGTCAATGGGCAGGGCCTGCTCAGCCAACAGGACTTCATCACGACTGGCGCGAGTCGAGGGATGTGGCGGCGTAAAAAGCTGACAGCAATCCTGATCCGGGATGATGGAGATGGGAAATGTCCCGATCCGATCGGCCTCCGCGCTGATCTCGTCCTTGTCCATCCCGACCAGCGGTCTGAGTATCTGCATCGTGGTCGCCTCGGCGATCGTCGTGAGATTCTCGAGCGTCTGCGACGCGACCTGCCCGATCGCCTCGCCGGTGACCAGCGCCCGCGCCCGCCAGTGGCGGGCGAGTCGCTCCGCGATCCGCAGCATCAGACGCCGGTAGATGACCACGCGCAGCGCGGGCGGGACGCTCAACACCACGTGTTGCTGCAGCTCGCCGAACGGCACGAGCAGCAGGCGCGCGCGAAGCTGCGACCTTGTCAGGATCGCCGCGATCTCGCGGACCTTTTCCTGCGAGGCGTGCGACAGGATCGGATAGCTGTGAAAATGAATCAGCAGCACCGAGCAGCCGCGCCGCATCATGCGGTAGGCAGCCACGGGCGAATCGATGCCGCCCGACAGCAGGCACGCCACGCGGCCGCTGGTTCCGGTCGGCAGCCCGCCGGCGCCCGGCTCCTTGCCGAAGAAATAGA
>MELA01000116.1:0-1051 GCA_001767495.1 Acidobacteria bacterium RIFCSPLOWO2_12_FULL_65_11
CCTCTGAAGATTCGACCCAACGCCCCCCGGCGTAGAGGGCCAGTATTGGGTCAGGCTATGGCTGACGCTGCTCGCAGGCGGGTGGACAATCTGCCTCACGTCTTCCTTCCCTGCGTTGGCTGAGGTGTCATTGACGGGAGGTATAGGGTTATGCCGTATTCGCTGGTGGTGAATGGAGAGCAGCGCGCAGTGGACGTCCCGGCACAAATGCCCTTGCTCTGGGTCCTGCGGGACAGCCTCAGTCTGAAAGGCACGAAATTCGGATGCGGCGTTGGCCAGTGCGGCGCGTGCACGGTGCTTCTGGCGGGTGCGCCCGTGCGGTCGTGCCAAACCGCGATCGCGACCGTGGGCACGCGGCCGGTCTCGACGATTGAAGGGTTGTCGGCCGATGGTTCGCATCCCCTGCAGCGTGCCTGGCAGGAGCTTGACGTGCCGCAATGCGGTTATTGCCAGGCAGGTCAGCTGATGTCGGCGGCGGCGCTCCTGGCGAGAACGTCCAGACCGACCGATGCGCAGATCGACTCGGCGATGAACGGCAACATCTGCCGCTGCGGAACCTACTTGAGGATCCGCGAAGCCATCCACCTCGCGGCCAACGGCGGAAGGAGATAGCGTCGCCATGAAGCAGACACGCAAGACGGCACAGCTCGATCGTCGCTCCTTCCTCCAAGTGACCGCCCTTGCCGGCGGCGGCATCCTCATCGGGCTGTACGGGCCCGACCTACTGGCGCAGCAGGGCGGCCCGGGCGCCGGCGCAGGGTCCCTCGCGCCCAACACCTACATCACCATCCATCCGGACAACACATTCACGATCGTCGCGAAGAACCCGGAGACCGGGCAGGGCATCAGAGCGGCGCTGCCGATGATCATCGCCGACGAGTTCGATGTGGATTGGAGCCAGGTGAAGATCCAGCAGGCCGATCTGGATTCCAAGTATGGGGCGCAGATCGAAGGTGGCAGCCGGGCGATTCCAACCAACTACGACCCGATGCGGCAGGTGGGGGCGGCCGGACGGCTGCTGATGGTCGGCGCCGCGGCCGAGATGTGGAGC
>MELA01000116.1:1068-9015 GCA_001767495.1 Acidobacteria bacterium RIFCSPLOWO2_12_FULL_65_11
GGCCACCTCCGGTGGTATTGTGACGCACGCCCCGTCCCGGCGAACCGCGACGTACGCCTCGCTGGCATCCCGCGCGGCCGCGATGCCGGTGCCCGACGCGGCGGCGATCAAGGCCGCTTACAAGGATCCAAAGGACTTCAAGATCATTGGCAAGCCGATTCGCGGGGTCGACAATCTCGCGATCGTGACGGGGAAGCCGGCGTTCAGCATCGACGTCAGCCCGCCGGGCATGCTCTCCGCGATCTTCGAAAAGTGTCCGGTGTTTGGCGGCAAGGCCGTCAGCGCCAACCTGGACGAAATCAAGGTGCTCCCCGGCATCAAGCACGCGTTCATCGTCGAGGCCGCCGGCCGCGGCAACAACTCGCTGGCCTCGGGCGTGGCAATCGTCGCCGACAGCTGGTGGCTGGCCAACGACGCCAGAAGGAGCCTCAGAGTCACGTGGGACGAGGGCCCGGTGGCAACGCAGAGCAGCGTCGGATACGCGGCTCAGGCGCGACAGCTCGCGGGACAGGCCTCCCAGCCGCCCGCCCCCACGGGCCGGGGGACTGCGGTCGTGGGCGACGTCGAGGCCGCATTCAGGGCGGCGGCCAAGATCGTGGAGGCCGAGTACGTCTTTCCCCTCCTCTCTCACGCGCCGCTCGAGCCGCAGAATGCTACCGCACACTACACCGCCAACGGCAAGCTGGAAATCTGGTCGCCGAGTCAGATTCCGAGCCTGGCGAATCCGGCGCTTGGCGCGGGCATCCAGCCGGGCGACGTGACGATGCACCTGGTTCGGGCCGGCGGAGGGTTCGGCCGGCGGCTGGTCAGCGAGTACGACGTCGAGGTCGCAAAGATCGCGCGAGTCGTCACGGAGGAACGGACGGCGGCGGGGCTCCCCAGCGTGCCTGTGAAGCTGCTGTGGACGCGCGAAGACGACATGGCGCACGACCAGTATCGGCCCGGCGCCTTCCATTTCTTCAAGGCCGGGCTGGATGCGTCGGGTCAACTGATCGCGTTCCGCGACTTCGTGGCCAGCACGAACTCGGTCCTGCCTGCCAACGAGTTTCCGAGAGGATTGGTGGCGAACTTCCAGGTCAACTCCGCGCCGATCGCGCCCTTTGACATTCCGACCGGCGCGATGCGGGCGCCGAGCACCAACGGCGTGTCGTTCGTGATGCAGTCGTTCATCGACGAGGTGGCGGTCGCGGCTGGGAAAGACCCCCTGCAATTCCGACTGGATCTGCTGGCCAATGCCGTCCCGGGCGGTGCTGCCGGCGGCTTCAACGGCGCACGCGCCCGCGGCGTGCTGGAAGAGGTGCGAGACATGTCGGACTGGAACGCCCGCGGCCGGCTGCCGCGAGGCACTGCCAAGGGCGTGGCGTTTCAGTTCGCGCACGCGGGCTACGTCGCCTACGTCGTGGAAGTCGCTGTCGGCGCCAACAAGCGGGTGACGGTCAACAAGGCGTGGGCCGCGGTCGACGTCGGCCGTCAGATCGTGAACACGAGCCAGTCGGTGAACCTGGTGCAGGGCGGCCTCATCGAGGGCATGAGTCACCTCATGGCGTGGGAAATCACGATCGACAAGGGGCGCGTCGTGCAGCGCAATTTCGGCCAGTACCAGCCCACGCGCATCACCCAAGCGCCCTCGGCTATTGACGTGCGGTTCCTTCAGACCGACTTCGACCCCACGGGCCTCGGCGAGCCGTCGTTGCCGCCGGCGATCCCCGCGATCTGCAATGCGATCTTTGCCGCGACTGGCGTGCGGATCCGCTCGCTGCCGCTCGTGGGAGACGGGTACTGCTGGGCGTAGCGCGCAGGGGAGAGGCGGCTAGAAGCGCAGCGTATAGACGAGCTTTGTTGCGAGGCGGTTGTCGAGCGTGGACAGCTGATTGGGGTCGCTCAGATTCAGCCCGCGCTGCCAGTTGTGTGTGTAGACCAGGAACAGATCGTTGCCTGGCCGTTGAATCCACCGAAACCGCACCTGCCACGCCAGCGCCTTGCTGACATCGTCGTACTGAAGGTTGTTGACGAGCGACGCCCAGGGGCCGAACTGCGTGTTGGCCACCAGCCGCAGCACGCTGGTGCTGAAGGTGCCTTCCTGCAGGTCGAGATTGTTGCGCTCGGTCTCGATCGAGACTGCCACACCACGCCGCGGGCGCACGCCGAGCGCGAGGATGAGCTGCCGGCGGCGGCCCGAAAAGAAGTCGCCTACTTCGAGCTCGGAGGACAGCGACACCACATGGCGCTGGGGCGTGTTCCCCTCGATGTGATAGCGCAGGTAGCGGTACGTATTGCCGGCGGGCAGGACGACGCCATCTGAGATCTCGAAGGGCTGCTCGAGTCGATCGTAGCGATCGGCAATCTCGAGTTGAAAGCGCGATCCGTCCTGGAAGACGACCGTCGCCGGCCGGTACTGCAGCTGTCTGCCGAGCGGGCGGTCGGCCGAGTCGTTGATGAACTCGAGGTCGCCTTCGACCTGCACCGACCGGATCCACGGGTTACTGGCCGGACGGAATGTGTAGGCGAGCTGCGGGTTCATGCGCCTGAACCCGCGGCGCTGCAGAAAGCCGACCGCCGGGCTGTAATTGGGCTCGATCACGCGGACGGCCAAGTCGGCCACCCACGGGTCGTTCGGATACTGGGCGCGAAAGCCCCAGGCGGCGCTGTCGCCCGTCCCGAGAGGATTGGTCGTCGCGACGTAATACGCGCTCAAGTCGGCCGTCTTGTCGCCGCCAAGCGTCGAGGTGCGCAGCGCCATGTCGGCCGCCGCCGTATGGCGGTCGTCGAGGGCCGCCGCGCGGGTGCTCCGGCGCGTGGCCAGGCCGCCGACGTAGGACTGCGCGAACAGGCGCCGGCGGATTCGCACGACCGAAAAATCCTCGCCAGGCTCGCTGCCTTCCTCGCGCGTCCGCACCTGCAGGGCGCCGATGTCGAAGGCGCCCGCCTGGCCCGTCAGCTTCGCGCCGACGTCGATCGCCTGCGGCAGGCCGCTGCTGTCGAGCCCGATCCGGCGGCTGAAGAAGGGCCGGACCTGATTGCCGATCTCGCGCGCGAAATCGAAGAAGCTCGCGCCCTGCAGGAAGAAATCGCGCTTCTCCTGAAAGAAGAGCGGGAACCGGGTCAGGTTGACCTGGCGCTGATCGACCTCGGTCTCGGCGAAATCGGTATTGAGGCTCAGGTTGGCCCGTAGCGCGGGCGTCACGCTGTAGAGCACGTCGAGGCCGACATCGCCCGTCGAGCCGATCGATGACTGGCCGCGTCCGGGCGCGGACGACAGCGTGCCCACCACGAAGGGCTTCAAGTCGAGGCCGATGCCCTGAGAGAGGCCGCGCAAGCCTTCGACGCGGCCGGCGGCCGCCATGCGGGTCAGCCCGAGGTTTCGTGCGTAGCCGCTCCACAGGCTCTCTTCGTTCTTCCGCCGCACGGTGCGCTGGAAGTTGATCCCCCACGCGTCCTGCTGCGGGTCGAAGTTCAGGCTCTTGAACGGCAGCTCGATTTCCGCGGTCCAGCCGTCGGGGCTACGCCGCACGTGCGCCGTCCAAATGCCGTCCCACGACTTGTTCACGCCGGCGCCCAGATCGCCGTTGTTGCTCGAGGGATCGATGAGGCCGTCGCCCATCGCGCCGGATGGATTGATCTCGAAGAAGTACCCGCTGCGGCCGTCGAGAAACGTGTCGATCGTCCACATGAAACGGTCGTCGGCCCCGAAAGGCTGATCGCGCTGCATCTGGTTGCCGAGCAGCCGTCCGGGCTCGCTGTCATGGAGCGTGACCCCAAGCAGCAGGCGACTGGCGTCGTAGAGCACGCGGACCTCGGTCCGCTCGGTGGCCGGCGCGCCGTTGTCGGGGTCGCGCTGCAAAAAATCACTCGCGACCGTGGCCTGCGACCACATGGGCTCGTCGAGCACACCGTCAAGGCTGATAGTCTCGCCGTTGAGCTCGGTCGCGCGGATGGCGCGACCCGGCGCTGAGGAGATTTCCTGCGCGCCGAGTGCGAGCGCCGGCAGGAGCGAGAGGAGCACAATGAGCACACGGACAGACCGCACGATGCCTTCCTGTCGAAAAAAAGGTTGCGATGATTCGGAGCCGAACGAGGCCAGGGGAGGCTCAGAACCCGACCGTCTAATTGTAGCCGAACGGTTCAAAACGAGGTGCCGAGGAACGGGAGCATGCGGCCCCAGTACACGACGCCGAACCATAGTAACAGCGACACCGCGGCGACGACTCGAGCCGCCGCCGGCGCGTGCTCGCCGGCGCCAACCGCCTCGACCCTGCGCTGCAGCCCGGTCGCATAGAACAGCAGGACGTTAATCCCCGCCAAGGCGACAAACAGCATTTTCAGCCAGAACACGTAGTTGTTGAGGTACTGATAGGGCTTGCCGGCAAAGAACATCACACCGGTGATGACGTTGAGGACAAACCCGAAGACACCCCACGGCACCAGACGCTGCAGCGGTCCCAGTTCGAGTCCCTTCGCCATCCCGATCATGCGCAGGTCGAACAGGCCGACGCAGCCGAGGAGCAACGCCAGGCCGATGAAGTGCGCCGTCTCACACGCGGGCCAGAGCCAGGGCACACCGCCGCCCACCGCCCAGCCGAGCGGCGTCGCGTGAATCCAGTTGGCAAACGACACCAGCACGTACGGTGACTCCGTCAGCCGCCGATGCGATTGAAGAATTCCGGCGCACCGGAATCCTGCCCGATGTACGCCATCAGCCGTCCGGCCGTCATCGCGGCCGTCCAGAAGAGGAGCGACATCGCCGCCAGCGTCTTGCCGATCGGCGACACGGATCCCCTGTCCAGTCCGGGATCGCGGAAGACGTAGCGCCTGATGAGGAAGATGTCGACCACCGCGAGCGCGATACACCCCATCTTGACGGCGAACGCCGGGTTGGTGAGCTTGGTCGACGCGTCCGCCACGAGCAGGATGGAGCCGGACACGGCGTTGATCCAGAACCCGATCCACATGATGGGGAGGAATCTCTCCATCGGCGCGAGCGACACGCGGCTGGCCACGCCAAGTATCCGCAGGTCGATGGCGGTGCTGGCGCCGACGAGCAGCCCCAGGCCGATGGTGTGCATGAACAGGATGCCGGGGTACGCCCAGAGCGATCCCGACTCGCGGACCCAGGCGCTGAACGCCGACTGCTCGAGGGACGCCAGGATCTCCATGTTTCGGGCGAGCCTACCACAGCCCGTCAAGGACACAGCCCGTCAAGGACACAGCCCGTCAAGGAGATTGACGCTCGGACGCCGGAAGCCTAGACTTCTGGCCACACCTGTAGCCACACCTGTCTGGCTCCGGAGGTTGACATGGTCCGCAGCAAAATCGTCGGCATTGCCCTACTGCTTGGGATGACGGCGATCGCGCCACCTGCCTTCGCCCAGTTCGATCTGAGCGGGCAGTGGCAGCGGCGCAACGGCGAGGACGCGAGGGCGCTCGGCGGCGAGGGTACCCACATCGGCGACTACACCGGAATGCCTCTCAATCAGGCGGGACGCATCAGAGCCGAAACCTGGGATGCCTCCGTCTGGTCCGAAAAGGAGCGACAGGCCGAGCCTCACGGCTCGCAGTACTACATGGTCGGCGTCGGCCGGATCATGCAGGTGCTCAACCCGGTGACCAAAGAGCTCGTCGCGTACTCGATGTGCTGTCAGTTCGCCGGCGAAGAGCGCATCGTCTGGCTAGACGGACGGCCGCATCCCCCGGCGTGGGCCGAGCGGACCTGGCAGGGCTTCTCGACGGGGAAATGGAACGGCAACGTCCTGACCGTGACGACGACCCACATGAAGACCTCGATGGTCAATCGCAACGGCACGCCGGTCAGCGTCAAGTCGGTGATGACAGAGCACTTCATCCGGCATGGCGATCATCTGTCGGTCGTCCAGATTGTCGAGGACCTGGCGTACTTCGACGAACCGCTCATTCGGACGCTCGACTTCATCCGCAACCCGAACCCGCCGGGCGCCCTCAACCGCGCGCTGCTCGAGATCATCGACGAGATTCCCGACTGGCCGAAGGGATACGTGCCGAGCTACGCGCTCGGGACCAAGCACGCCGACTGGGCCGAATCGGTCGGGCTGCCGTGGGAGGCGTCGCGCGGGGGGAAAGAGACGCTGTACCCGGACTACCTTCCGACACTGAAGAAGCTCGTCAGCGACTACCAGGCGTCCAAGGCCGCTCCTCCCAGGCCGGCGCAGCCGCCACCGGCTCGCGGGCGCGGCGCCGCGCCCGCACCAGCCCCGGCACCGGGACGTGGGAGGTAATGCCCTCATGAAGAACGGAAATGTGTGTGTCGCCGAAGTTGTTGCCGCACTCGTCGTGTCGGCTTCCGTCGGCGCTCAGAATCAGGCCGTGGACATCCAGGTCGTGCCGGTGCAGGGCTTCAACACCACGCAGGTGTACATGCTCGTCGGTGCCGGCGCCAACATCACGGCTCAGATTGGCGACGACGGTGTGCTGCTGGTCGATACGGGCACAGCGCAAACGAGCGATAAGGTGCTGGCCGCGATCCGGCGGATCACCGACAAGCCGATTCGCTACATTATTAATACGCACGCGCACCCCGATCACGTGGGCGGCAACGACGCCATCCTCAAGGCCATCGGCGGCCAGCGGACCTCGCAGGGTGGCGGCGGCGGTGGGATCGAGAATCCAAACGGCCCCTTGGTCGTGGCGCACCAGAACACCGCCAACCTGATGACGGAGCCGCCGAACAACCAGCCGGCGTACCCCGACGGGGCGATCCCGAAGGACACCTTCATCACCGACAACAAGCAGATCTACTTTAACGGCGAGGGGATTGAACTGTGGTGGCACGGCCAGGCCCACACCGACGGCGATCTGCTCGTGTACTTCCGGCGGTCGGATGTCATCGCCGCCGGCGATTTCCTGTTCACCGACACGTACCCTGTCATCGACGTGCAGGCGGAGGGCGGCCTTCAGGGCCTCCTCAACGGCCTCAACCGCATCGTCACGATCGCGATTCCGCGCTTCAATCAGATCGATGGCACGCGCATCATCCCGGGCCACGGGTATCTGAGCAACCAGTCGGACATTGCCGAGCTCCGCGACATGGCGACGATCGTTCGCGACCGTATCCAGTACATGATCCAGAAGAACATGACGCTGGCGCAGGTCAAGGCGGCGCGGCCGACCATCGACTTCGATCCGGTGTACGGAACGACGACAGGCGTGTGGACGACGGACAAGTTCATTGAGACGGTGTACGCGGATCTGAAAAAGCCAAGGCAGGGACCGCTGCCCAAATCGGGCCTCAACTTTGGCGAGGGCGGCCAGTAACGTCTTTTTGTTCTTCGTGAGCTTCGTGGTTAGGTTGTAGTGTCCGGCTTCAGCCGGACCCGGAGGAGCAAGATGTCACCGAGGTTCATCGCGTTACTTGTCGCGCTGGTGGTGGTGTCGGGCACTCAGTTGGCGGCGCATCATTCCCACGCCTCGACCTACTTTGAGGATCGCCGAACGGACATCGAAGGCGACGTGGTGCAGGTGTCAATCCGCAATCCGCACTCCTGGGTCCACGTCAAGGTGAAGCAAGCGAACGGTTCGGAGCTGATCTGGGCGGTTGAGTGGGCCGCCGGGGCGCAGCTCAATCGAGTGGGCATCACCGGCAAGACACTCAAGGCCGGGGACCGCGTAAAGATCACCGGTGCGCCAGGCCGCAATCCGAACGACCACCGGCTGGAAATGATCGTCATCCGCCGCATGTCGGATGGCTGGACGTGGGGCACGCTGCCCGGCGAAGTAGTCGGCTAGGGAACGCTGCAGGTCCGGCTGAAGCCGGACACTACAAGACGTACGTAGTGTCCGGCTTTAGCCGGACCGTGGGGAGATGATGCGCGCAAGGATTCTCGGTTGTGTGGTGACGCTGTTGCTTGCCGCGGTTGTGTCGGCTCAGCAGCCCGCGCCGCCGACGGCTCGAGCGACGGCGCCGTTTGACATCACCGG
>MELA01000116.1:9084-17913 GCA_001767495.1 Acidobacteria bacterium RIFCSPLOWO2_12_FULL_65_11
ACGGCGCCGTTTGACATCACCGGCTACTGGGTGTCGGTCATCACCGAAGACTGGCGCTGGCGAATGGTCACGCCGGCCAAGGGAGACGTGTCGAGCCTTCCCCTCAATCCGCAGGGTCAGCAGGCCGCCAACGCCTGGGACTACGCCAAGGACATCGCCGCCGGCAATCAGTGCAAGGCGTACGGCGCGGGCGGGCTGATGCGCCTCCCGACGCGACTGCACATCACGTGGCAGGACGACAACACGCTCAAGATCGAGACGGATGCCGGGCAACAGACGCAGCTCTTCCGCTTCGATCGAACGCTGTCGCCGCTAGTCGCCGCCGCGCGCACGCCCCAGGGGAACATTACGGCGCAGTGGATTGACGTCGTGGCGGCCGGCCGGGGCGGCCGCGGTGGTCGTGGCGCGGCACCTGCGGCCCCCGCGGCGGGGGCGGTCGCGGCGCCGGCGTTTGGTACCGGTGGCATGATGGCCGTCATCACCAACCTGACCGCCGGCTACCTCAGGAAGAACGGCGTGCCCTACAGTGAGAACGCCGTTGTGACGGAATATTTCGACCGCGTGCCAGGTCCAGGCGACGCTCAGTGGCTCGTCATCAAGACCATCGTTGACGACCCGGCGTACCTCGCGCAGCAGTACATCACGAGCACGCACTTCAAGCTGGAGCCCGACGCCTCCAAGTGGCGCCCGACCCCGTGTGAGGTTGATCCGCCACTGATTCCCGGTCGCAGCCAGACACTTCGATAGGCGGCATGTCCCGTTACCCACTTCCGAGTCTCGGCTTTCTCGCATTCGGGATCGCTCTGACCTCCGCTCTGCCGTGGGGATCTCGCACAGTCCTTCAGGCCGCCAAGCCACCAGGCCTGTTTGTGAGCGTCGTCGATCGGAACGGGACGCCGGTGACAGGCCTGAAGCCTTCCCAGGTGACGCTCCAGCTCGACAGGAAGCCCTGCACCTCCGTCAGGATCGAGCCCATCGACTGGCCCATGAAGCTGCAGGTGCTCGTCGACAACGGCGTTGCGATAGCGAGCTCGCTGCCGACTTTGAAGGATGCCCTGCGCGAGTTTTTTGACGAGCTGCCGGAAGGCGTCGAGACTTCGCTCGTCACGTATTCCCCACAGCCTCAGGTTGTCGTTCCGCCGACGACCGATCCCCAGAAACGCGTCCAGGGTCTTGACCGCCTCGCCTCCGCCACGAGCGACGCGAGGTTCATCGAGGCCGTCTCCGAAGCCACGACACGCATCGCCAGGACCAAAGGAGATTTCTTCCATACGGTGATGGTCGTCACGACCAACGGACCCGAGGGGAGCCGTGGCAACGTCGCGGAGATTGTGTCGCAGATCCGGAAGGACCTCTCCAAGCGCCCGGTGACGGCCCACGTGCTGATGCTGGCGCTTGGCGAGCAGCAGGTTGTCGGCAAAGTGGCTGGTGCTGCGGCGCAAATGCAAGTTGGGGTCATGCTGACCACGGCGACGCGCGGTACCTATGAAAGCGTGAACGCCGTAGCGCAGCTACCAGCGGTGATGAAGGAATTCGGCAAGAAGATCGCCCGGAGTAGCCTGCTGCAGACCAACCAATATCGGGTCAGCTGCGACAAGTCACCATCGACATTGTCGCGGGCGATGATCTCGGTCTCAACTCCGATCGATGTAAACGTCATCGTGACCGACGATGGGCGAATCCCCTAATCCGGCTACCTGAGCTTGAACTCTACCTGGCACGTGGCGAGAGCCGCCACCGGCTCATCCCTGAATGTGGCAGGAGTGAAGCGCCACTGCTTGACGGCCTTGATGGCTTCCTGGTCGAGGCCCGCGTCGAGCGACTTGACGACCCGCAAGTCGCCAACCGTGCCGTCTTTCTTCACGACACATTCGAAGACGACCGTGCCCTCCAATCGTGCGCGCATTGCCGGCGCGGTGTACTGCGGTGTGACCATACGGACGAGCCGCGGCGACCACACGCCGTTGCCAAGGCGGTAAACGCCATTGGCATCGGGAGTCGGTGCGGGGCTTCGGCCCTGGTCGCTCGCCGTGGCGCTTGCGTCTCCAGCGGTCGCGCCCGCCGGCTCGCCAGCTTGCGCGCTTGGCGGCATTTCTCGCGGCCAGACGATGGACCCGTCGAGCAGAACCACCACCGTGATTTCGGCGTCGCCTGACAGATGAAGGTCTCCGAGGACCGGCTCGAACGTCATGCGGTAGTACCAGCAGCCTACGGGACCGCAATAGGCCAGGGGCACGTCGCCGACGAACCTGAAGAAACCGACACCGGTCAGATCAAAGTTCTTGATCAGTGGATTCTGCGATGCCAACCAGGCCTCGGCGACCTTCTTGGCGCCGCCCAGAGACAGCGGGGGTTCCGGCGTCTTTGCGGGATCCCATCGCGGCAGGGCGTAGGTTCGTTCGCGCGAGATCTCGTACAGGAATCTCGTTCTTGCCGTGGCGACGAGGATCATGGAATCTGACTGGGAGGCCGGCTGGACCTGGGCGAACGCTGTTGGTGCCCTCAGAGCCACGAACGAGACGACGACGGCGACAATGCGACGCTTCATGGCTGTTCCTCTTCACGCGTGAGTATAGTCGCGGTCCCCACGAATCGGCCGCGATGGTTCGACGGTGTCAGGTATTTTACCTGAGGCCATGCTATGGTTTCCCCCTGCGCCGGACCATGAATCCCTCGCTTGTGTCTCGAGTTGGGGCAGGGTAGAGTGAGCGTCCAAGCATGTCACCGCGTCGCCGCGTTTCGATTGCCCTAATCGCGATGTGGCTCGCGGGCGTCGCGCTCATCGCTCGCCAACCGAATCGGCCGGCGGGTCAGGTCGAATCCCTCGCCGCGCTCGTCCCCCAATTCGCCCAGGCAGCTGGTTTCGCGGTGTCGCCGCCCGTAAGCGCCTTCGCTGAGCAGGCTCCCTTGAGTTCCGATGCTTCGCTCCTCACTCCCTTACCAACGCTCAGCTTCGACGGCTTGAGCAACCAGGACAACTACAACACCGGGGTCATCGGCGGCTCGCGGCCCGACACCACGGGCGACGTCGGACCGAATCACTATGTCCAAGCCGTCAACGTGGTCGTGCGCATCTACAACAAATCCGGGGTGCCGCTGACGGCGCCCTTCAAGATGAGCACGTTGTTTAATTCCGTCGGCGGGGTTTGTTCGACCCAGAACCACATTGAGCCCGTCGTATTGTACGACCCGCTGGCCAATCGCTGGCTTCTGAGTCAGTGGGCGTTCAACACATTTGCCCCCTATCACCAGTGCATCGCGATCTCAACGACCGGTGATCCGACCGGTTCGTATTTTCTCTACGACTTCATCAGCCCGAACAGCAACTTCAACGACCACGTCAGATTCAGCGTCTGGGCGGACGCGTACTACATGTCGAGTGACCAGTTCCGCAACCAGACGTCTTTCAGTGGTTTCAGTGCCTTTGCCTTCGATCGCGCGAAGATGCTTGCCGGCGACCCCACCGCGAACTTCGTCTCCTTCAGTCTCGGCGCGAGCGTTCACAGCATGCTGCCGGCTGACCTCGACGGTTCGACGCCGCCCCCCCCCGGGGCGCCCGTCTATTTTGCCGCGCTCTCAGCGGACGAATTTGGCGACGCGGGCGACGCGATTCGCCTGTTCGCCTTTCACGCGGATTTTGCCGATCCCGCCGCGTCGACCTTTTCCGAGCTTCCGGAGAGTCCGCTGCCGGTCGCTGCTTTCGATCCGCTTGCTCCGGCCGGCGCTCGCGTCATCGAGCAGCCGCCGCCCGCGACGTCGCTCAGCTACCTCGATGCCGTCCAGGACCGCCTGATGTATCGGTTGGCGTACCGGAACTTCGGCGGAACCCGCGAATCGCTCGTCGTCACTCACACCGTGAACGTGGGATTTGATTTCACCACGACGACGGCCCACCAGGCGGGGATTCGGTACTACGAGCTTCGCCGTAGCCTGCTAGGCGGCCTGTTCAGCGTGGCGGAGCAGGCATCATTTGCGCCCGACACCGACAATCGCTGGATGGGAAGCGCGGCCATGGACGGGCAGGGGAACATCGCGGTCGGCTACAGCGTGTCCAGCCTGACGACTTTTCCGTCAATCCGATATGCCGGTCGGCTGTTTTCGGACCCGCCCAACGGCCTCTTTCAGGGTGAAGGCGTGCTGGTCGCTGGCAGTGACGTGCAGCGCACCACCACTGGGGTTTGGGGGAATCGTAGTGCGCTGTCGGTCGACCCGGCCGATGACTGTACGTTTTGGTACACGAATGAGTACTACAAGCCTACAGGGTCTATTGGCTCGAACGACGACTGGTCGACCCGCATCGGCACTTTCAGGTTTCCCAACTGCGGTTCCCAGGGGCCGCGGGGCACGATTGCGGGACAGGTGACCGACGTGGCGACGGGGTCGCCGGTTCCAGGCGCGGTGCTCGGCTTCATTCCGGGAACGTCCGCAGTCGTCGCCGACGCGAACGGCAACTATGCGGCGACAGTGCCTCCGGGTACGTACTCGGTGACGGCGTCCGTGCGGAACCATCCGTACCAGTCAGTCTTCGGCGTGGTGGTGACGAACGGTGGGACGGCGACCGTGAATTTTGCTCTCACGCTTCCTCCCGTTGCCGGTGTGCTGGCCGGTCGCGTTCGCAATGCGACGACGAATGCGCCAATTGCGAATGCGGTCGTCTGGGCCGGTGGTGTCACGAGCACCACCGACGCGAGCGGACTCTACACGCTCAATCTTCCCGTCGGCACGTACACGCTGATCGTGTCGGCCGCCTCCTACTTCGACAGCTTCATTTCCGGAGTCGTGATTGCCAATCAAGTCGTGACGACCCGCGACGTGGGGCTGTCGCTCCGCTCAGGCACGGGCTTTCTGACGGGTCACGTCCGGAGCGCCGCGACAAACGCCGCTATCGCCAATGCGGTGGTGAGCGTCGGGACGTCGTCGACAATCACCAATGCGGCCGGCGTCTATTCGTTCTATCTCCCAGTCGCCACGTACCGGATCACGGTGTCGGCCAACGAATATCTGGACACCAATGTCTCGAGTGTGGCTTTGTCGGATCAGGCGACCACGACGCGCGACGTCCTCCTGCAACCCGTGGCGTTCACGCAAGCCGCCTACGACGCGACGCTCAAGGCGCCGCAGTGCGGCAACCCGGGAGCAGCATGCGACTCGGGAACGCTGCTCGTTGGCCGCGACTCGATCGTGGGCGGCGCCGAGCCGAATCAACCCAACACGATTCTCAACTCGTGCGCCGACGGCATAGTCGGTACATTCCACGAGCAGAAGTCGCTCGATCGGATCCGTGTGTATACGCTCGACGACGGCGCATTTGCGTCCGGGAAAACCGTCCGGATCGAGGCAACGGTCTGGGCGAGTTCGCTCCTCGACGCGCTCGATTTGTACGTTGCGGCTGATGCCTCGAGCCCGAGCTGGACGCTCCTGAAGACGCTGACCCCGCCGGCCGTCGGCGCGCAGACGCTGTCGACGACGTTCGTCCTGTCGGCTGGCGCGCTGCAAGCGGTGCGCGGCAACTACCGCGACTCGGGGGCCTCCGGCATATGTACCACCGGCTCAGCTGACGATCGAGACGATCTGATCTTCGCGACGAGCACGGTCGCAGGCCAGGTCACCGACGCGCTGACAGGGTTTCCGATCGCCGGTGCATCGGTCAGCATCAGCCCCGGTGGTGCAATGGCATTGACGGACGCGAACGGATTTTACGGCGCAGCGCTCGCGACGGGCACCTACACCCTGACGGCCTCATCGTCCCTGCACCTGTCGCAGTCTGCCGCGGGCGTGAGCATCTCGAGCGGCAGCACGACCACGGTGAACTTTTCGCTATCGCTCGCACCGACAACCGGTGTGGTCAGCGGACACGTTCGCGATGCCGCGACCAACGCGCCCATCGCGAACGCCGTAGTAAGCGCCGGCGCGGCCAATAGTCCGGGCGTCACCGACGCGACCGGGTTCTATGCGCTGTTCCTGCCCTCCGGCACGCATGCGCTGACCGCCGTGGCGACCGATTACGTGTCCACAGCGACGTCTGGGGTTGTGGTGTCCGGCCAGACCAACGCGACGGTGGACTTCTTGCTGGCGTCGACGCTCGCCACCTACGATCCGGCTCTCAAGGCGCCTCGCTGCAGCCAGGACACCGGCCTTTGCGACTCAGGCGCTCTCCTCGTCGGACGCGCCACGACGGGTGTCGGTGTAGAACCGAACCAGCCTAACGCGATCCTGAACTCGTGTGTCGACAGCAACTTCGGCGGTTTTCACTACAACGAGTCAGCCGACCGGATCAAGATCTTCACGTTGGATGGCGGACCATTCGCGCCAGGTAAGGTCGTCAAGGTCGAAGTCACAGTGTGGGTGTCGAATCCGATTAATGATCTGCTCGAGATCTACCTGGCCCCTGCTGCCCTCAGCCCAGCTTGGTTGTTCGCTGATATCTTGGTGCCGTCTGTCCAATCAGGACCGGAGACGCTTTCGACGACATTCGTGCTGCCGGCTGGCACGCTGCAGGCTGTGCGAGCCAGATTCTACGATCAGACGTGGAGTCGAGTTGGTACGCCGTGCGTCTTACCCAGCGGACTCTATGACGATGTCGACGATCTGATATTCAACGTCGATCCGGCACCAGCGCCGCCAGCCATCGTCGCGCAGCCCACAGATCAGACGGTGACGACCGGATCGACGGCGACGTTCGCTGCGGGATTCATCGGCTCTCCGGCGCCCAGTTATCAGTGGCAGGTGTCGACCGACGGCGGAACGTCCTGGACGAATCTAACGAACGCGGCGCCTTATGGGGGCGTAACCACGGCTGCTCTGACAATCAGCAGCGCGCCCTTCAGCCTCAACGGCTACCGGTACCGTGTCATCGGGACTAACGGCCTAGGCAGTACGACGTCAGACGCGACGACGTTAGTCGTCATCCCGTTTCTGACGATTACGACGATAGGCGGTAGCAGTAACCCGGCGTTCTACTATCCGTTTGGCGTGGCCGTCGATTCGTCCGGCAACGTCTTTGTCGCCGACAACAACAATCACACGATTCGCAAAATCACGCCCGCTGGCGTTGTGACCACACTCGCCGGATTGACGGGTGTCCTGGGCAATGTCGACGGCACGGGCAGCGCCGCCCGTTTCAACTACCCGCGAGCCATAGCCGTCGACGCCGCAGGCACCCTGTATGTAGCCGATTCCCAGAACCGTTCGATTCGCAAGATCACGCCCGTGGGTGTTGTCACAACGCTGGCCGGAGGGTTCAGCGACCCTCGCAGCGTGGCGGTCGACCCGGCAGGAACGGTTTATGTCGCCGACGCCAACATGATTCGCAAAGTCACGGCGGGGGGCGCGGTGACAACGTTGGCGGGTTCCACCTCGAGCGGGAGCGCGGACGGGACAGGCACTGCGGCGCGCTTCAGTGTCCCGTACGGCGTGGCGGTGGACGCGGCCGGCACTGTCTACGTGGCTGACACATTCAACAACACCATTCGCAAGATCACGCCTTCCGGCGTGGTCACGACGTTCGTTGGATCTCCCATTTACGGCGGGAGCGCGGACGGGGTCGGTGGCAGCGCGCGGTTTGGGTCCCCAACCAGCGTGGCTGTCGATGCTGCCGGAACGCTCTACGTGACTGATTCGGCTAATGGCACGATTCGCCGAATCACGCCGGCCGGAGCGGTCGTGACGGTGGCAGGATCCGCAGGGTTGCAGGGCAGCGTTGATGGAACCGGCCCCGCTGCGCGATTCTCGACTGCGTACGGAATCGCTGTCGATAGCGCCGGTAACATCTACGTGGCCGACACAAATAACCACAAGATCCGCAAGGGGATGCCGTCGGCAAGCGGAAATCTTGTTTTCGCCAATAACGGACTTGTCGCTGCGCCGGACCCGGTCGAGCGCGCGTCGGGCGATCTAGCGGCATCCGATCCGGAGATTCCGTCCGCCGTACCCCAACCCGAAATCGACACCACGCCAGCCGGAGCCGCTCCCAATCAACCTGCGGCCGGCCGGCCAGTCACCGAGAGCGTGCCAACGCAAGTCGCCAGGGACGGCACGAGCCTGCTGACGGCTGTTCCCGGTGTGGTGGGGGCGGACCGCCTGGCGCCGCCACGAAACCGAGCGTCAGGGACCGTGCCCGTCGCCTCCGACCAGCGGCTCGAGATGTCCGACGCGGCGTCTCCATTGGTCACCACCTCGATTGTTCAAGCACTAGCGACCGCGCCGCCGCTGGTCCGTCCAGACGCTCCGAATCGCGCTGCTCAGATCTTCTCCACGGTCGCGGTGGCCGACCGGCGGTGGGAGGTCGAGTTCTTCGGCGGCGGCCTGCTCGCCAGCCGGCCAGCCGGCGGCACTGCCGCGCTCCCGGGAGCCGGCGACGCGTTCACTACGGCCCAGGGGAATCCGAGCCGTCGTGTGTCCTCCTGGTACTTCGGCGATGGCGCCTCGCTGCTCAATCAGGTCAACACCGCGATGGGTGTCTCCCAGCAGATCACACCGCTCGACGGATTCGTGGGCTCGGCCGTTGCGCACCGGCAGAACGGCAGGACTCTCGGTGTGCGTGTCAGCCGCGTCCTCAATTTCCGGCTGACGGCCGAAGTGACGATTGAGTTCGGCCCTGGGGTGGGCATCTCGAGTGGCACTCTGGATCGACTGGAATCCGCCCGGGCCACGTTCCTGTCAGCTTGGAATGGGTTGTTCTCCACAGCTCCCTTCCAGAATCTGAGCCTGACGTCCACGGTGACGCCGACAGTGGTCGAGGCGCGCCGGCAGGTGTTCACGACTGGCGCGGTGAATATAGCCCTTAGCCCGCATTATTCGTGAAGGGGCCGATTTCGGTTCGTGTGCGGC
>MELA01000117.1 GCA_001767495.1 Acidobacteria bacterium RIFCSPLOWO2_12_FULL_65_11
GTGCGCACGCTCGTCCTCCGAGACTACGACCGCGCCTTCGAGCGCGTCGACGTCGTGGCCATGCCGACCAGCCCGATTCCGGCGTTCAAGATCGGCGAGCGCACGACCGACCCGCTGCAGATGTATCTTGCCGATGTCTTCACGGTGAGCGCCAACCTGGCCGGGTTGCCGGCGGTGAGTGTCCCCTGCGGCTTCACCGCCGACGCTCTGCCGGTGGGCCTGCAACTGACCGGGCGCCGCCTGGACGAAGCGACTCTCCTGCGGATCGCGGATGCCTACGAGCGGGATACGAATTGGTGGAAGCAAGAACCGACTGCAATTCAGTATGTCTGAGCCCCAGTGGGTGTCGTGGTCCGACGAACAGCTCCTGGGGCTACGTCTGTGCGATCTCGGCCTCTCGATCGAGGGGACGGAGATCGAGCAGCGTCTCGCGCAGCTGAACACCGAGCTCGAGGCGCGCGGTCTGGTGTTTCGGCCGCACTATTGGCTCTCGGACGAATGGTTCACGCCGGACGGCGTCCCGGGCATTGCCGTCCCCTTCTACCTGGCCCATCCGCGACTCGCCAGGCTGGAACTGGCACAGATGCTCGAAGTGGAAGGCGGCGACCCGGCGTCGTGCCTTCGCATCCTGCGGCACGAGGTCGGCCACGCGATCGACAACGCGTACCAGCTTCGGCGGCGCCGGACCCGGCGGAGGCTGTTCGGCACGCCGGCCACCCCGTACCCCGAGTACTACACGCCCAAGCCGTACAGCAAGAGCTTCGTCCATCATCTCGATCACTGGTACGCGCAGAGCCATCCCGACGAAGACTTTGCGGAGACGTTTGCCGTCTGGCTCGATCCGCACTCGATGTGGGGCACCCGCTACGCAGGCTGGCCGGCCGAGCGCAAGCTCGAATACCTGGACGGGTTGATGCGGCGGCTCGCCAAGAAACGTCCGCGCATCAGAACCAAGAAGCAAGTGGACCCGCTGTCGCGCCTGCGCAAGACGCTCGGCGAGCACTACCGCAAGAAGCGCGAGCACTACGGCCTGGACCACCCGGATTTCTATGAGTCCGATCTGCGGAATCTCTTTTCCGACGCGCCGCCGTACGCCAAGAACCTGCCAGCGGCGCGCTTCGTCCGGCGGATCCGCAAGGAGGCGCGGACCACGGTGGCCAGCTTCACCGACAGCTACCAATACACGATCGATCAGGTGCTCGAAACGATCATCGAGCGCTGTCGCGAGCTGAACCTGCGGCTGACCGACTCGGAAGAATCGACGCGGATCGACTTCCTCGTCTTTCTCACGGTGCAGACGATGAACTACCTGCACAGCGGACGGCACCGGGTCGCACTATGACCGTCAGCCGCCTGCGCGTCCTGGCCCTGGTGCACCGCCATCTGATTCCGCCGGCTCAGATCGAGGAGGGCGCCGACATCACCTCGGCACCGTGGCGGACCGAGTACGACGTCATCTCCACACTGACGTCGCTGGGGCACGAGGTGCAGACGCTCGGTGTCCACGACGACCTGGGCGAAATCCGGCGGGCGTCGTCGGAATGGAAGCCCCACATCGCCTTCAACCTGCTCGAAGGCTTCGACGACATCGCCATCTTCGACCAGAACGTCGTGTCGCACCTCGAGCTGCTGAAGCTCCCCTACACCGGCTGCAACCCGCGCGGCCTGCTGCTCGCGCGCGACAAGTCGCTCTCCAAGAAGCTGCTGGCGTACCACCGGATTGCGGTGCCCGAATTCGAGGTCTTCCGCATCGGACGCCCGGTGCGCCGATCCAAGCGCCTGACCTTCCCGCTGATGGTGAAATCGCTGACGCAGGAGGCGTCGATCGGCATCTCGCAGGCCTCGGTGGTTGACAGTGACGACAAGCTCAAAGAGCGTGTCACCTTCATCCACGACAGCATCGGCACGGCGGCCATCGTCGAGCAGTACGTCGAGGGACGCGAGCTCTACGTCGGCGTCCTCGGCAATCAGGCCCTGCAGGTCCTGCCCGTGTGGGAGCTGTTTTTCACCAACATGCCCGAGGGCGCGAGACGCATTGCGACCGACCGTGTGAAGTGGAGCGTGAAGTATCAGAAGAAGTACGGGATTGAGAGCGGACCGGCAAGGGATCTGACCGAGGCGCAGGCCGGCGCCGTCCAGCATATCTGCAAGCGCGCGTATCGGGCCCTCGAGCTGAGCGGCTACGCGCGGATTGACCTGCGACTGGACGCGGCGGGCACCGTGTGGGTGCTCGAGGCGAACCCCAACCCTCAGATTGCCCGCGGAGAGGATTTTGCGGCGTCGGCCGCAAAGGTCGGACTCTCGTACGACGCTGTGCTCCAGCGCATCATCAACCTCGGACTACGCTGGCAGCCGCAGAGCGTCGCGTGAATGTGGCGTTTAGGTCCGGCGAGCTGCCTCGAGCAGTTCTGGCGCCTTGAGCTGGTCGGCGGGCCCACGCGGAGCCGTTGGCGTCAGATACACCATCGGCTGATGGCTGATCCGTTCGTCCAGGCTCTTGACGACCATCGCAGTGCCGCCGGAGGTCTTCTTCAGCTTCGTGAAGCCCACCACAACACAAAAGCCGATGACGAGCGCCAGTACGAACAGGGGGCTCGACGCCAGCCCCTCAAGCGCGCCGAGCACAATCTGCTGGACGTCGGTGGCGTTCATCGTTCGGTCGCTGCCGACCCGGGCTTGGCCTCCGGAACCTCGTAGGACACCAGTCCCCGGCGGACCTCCTCCATCGCGACGCGCTCGGCCTTGTGCATGACGTCCAGACCTTCGGCGTCGCCCAGCCGCGGCCTGGCACCTCGACGCAACTGCTTGGCACGCAGTGCGGCGACGTCCACGTAGAGAAAGCGGCTGGTAATCGGCGGCGCGGGCTCCGATGGAATCAGCGGACCGTGATCCTGGTCCGGTTGCTGTTCGATGCGTACGTTCTTCTCGGTCATGGTGACTCGACAGGGTAGCACGCGAGTGGGGCGATCGAAAAGAGCAAGTCTCAGGTCTGAAGTCTCAAGTCTCAAGGTGACAGACTTCACACTTGAGACTTGAGACTTGAGACTTGAGACTTTCTCCCATCGCCTATGCCGCGACGTTCACCTTGATCTGCCGGGGCCTGGCTTCCTCCCGCAGCGGAAGCCGGACGGTCAGGACCCCGTTCTTGTAGTCGGCCCCGACTTTCGCCGTGTCCACCGTCTGCGGCAGCGAGAACGACCGGCTGAACGCACCGTAGCGCCGCTCGATTCGGTGGAACTGCTCGTCTTTCACGTCGGTCGACAGCTTCTTCTCGCCCTTGATCGTGAGCGTGCCGTCCTCGACCGTGATGTCGATGTCCTCGCGAGTCATGTCGGGCAGCTCGGCCTTGATCACGAGCTCGTGGTTGCCGTCCTGGTAGATGTCGACCGGCGGCAGCCACGTGCCAGAGGTCAAGAGCCCCTCGTCGCCTCGCCCGTAGGCGTCCGAGAACGCCCGATTCATCCGATCCTGCAGCTGCGCGAACTCCCGGAATGGGTCACTCCAACGAACGATAGCCATGATGTCCTCCTTCTCAATCAGCAATCAGCAATCCGCAAACTCACGCATCACCTTGTCTCCGCGTACTCCGCGTCGACGACCTCTCCCTCTTTCACTCCCGAGCCTTCCGAACCCCTCGCACCACCAGAACCTCCAGAACCACTAGTACCGCTAGAACCACCAGAACCTTTGTCAAGCTGTTCCGCGAGCGAATGCGACACGCGCTGCAGCTCGTCCATCGCCTTCCTGATGGCCGTCAGGTCGTCGCCCTGCGCGGCTTTCCGAGCGTCGGCAATCGCCGACTCGATGCGCGAGAGCTCGCCAACGGGCACCTTCTCGCGGTTGTCGTTCACCGTCTTCTCGACCTGATAGGCCAGCGAGTCGGCCTGATTGCGCGCCTCGATGAGATCGCGCCGGGCCTGGTCTTCGGCCGCATGGCTCTGCGCGTCCTTCACCATCCGATCGACTTCCTCTTTGGCAAGCCCGCTCGACGCAGTAATGGTGATCTTCTGCTCCTTGCCGGTGCCCAGATCCTTGGCCGCGACGTTCACGATGCCGTTGGCGTCGATGTCGAAGCTGACCTCGACCTGCGGCACGCCCCGAGGCGCCGGCGGCAAGCCGATCAGGTGGAACCGGCCGAGCGTCCGGTTATCGCGCGCCAGCGGCCGCTCGCCTTGCAGCACGTGCACCTCGACGCTCGTCTGGTTGTCGGCCGCCGTCGAGAACGTTTCGCTCTTCCGCGTCGGAATCGTCGTGTTCCGCGCGATGAGCGTGGTCATCACGCCCCCAAGCGTCTCGATGCCGAGCGAGAGCGGCGTGACGTCGAGCAGCAGCATGTCCTTGACGTCGCCCGTGAGCACCCCACCCTGCACCGCCGCGCCCACGGCCACGACCTCATCGGGATTGACGCCCTTGTGCGGGTCCTTGCCGAAGTAGTCGCGCACGAGCTGCTGCACCTTCGGCATCCGGGTCGACCCGCCGACAAGCACCACCTCGTCTATCTTTTTCGGATCGACGCCGGCGTCGGCCAGCGCCTGCTTCACGGGCCCCATGGTCCGCTGCAGCAGATCGTCGACGAGCTGTTCGAGCTTCGCCCGCGACAACTTCACCTGCAGGTGTTTGGGCCCGCTCTGATCGGCGGTCACAAACGGCAGATTGATCTCGGTCTCCATCGCCGTCGACAACTCGATCTTCGCTTTCTCGGCGCCCTCCTTCAGTCGCTGGAGCGCCATCCGGTCCTTGGCGAGATCGATGCCTTCGGTCTTCTTGAACTCCGCAGCGAGCCACTCGATGATGCGATCGTCGAGATCGTCACCGCCGAGATGCGTGTCGCCGTTGGTCGCCTTCACCTCGACGACGCCTTCACCGACCTCGAGCACCGAGATGTCGAAGGTGCCGCCGCCGAAGTCGTAAACGGCGATCGTTTCGTCTTTCTTCTTGTCGAGACCGTAGGCGAGCGCGGCGGCCGTCGGCTCGTTGATGATGCGCAGCACGTTCAGCCCGGCGATCTTGCCGGCATCTTTGGTCGCCTGCCGCTGGGCGTCGTTGAAGTACGCCGGCACGGTAATCACCGCGTCGGTGACCTTCTCGCCCAGGTAGTCCTCGGCGGCCTGCTTCAGTTTCTGAAGCACCATGGCCGAGATCTCCGGCGGCGAAGACGCCTTGCCGCGAACCTCGACCCACGCGTCGCCGTTACTGGCGCGCGCCACCTTATATGGCACACGCGTCGCCTCACTCGAGACCTCCTCGAACTTGCGGCCCATGAATCGTTTGATCGAAAAGACCGTGTTCTCCGGATTCGTCACCGCCTGGCGCCTGGCGACCTGACCGACGAGACGCTCGCCGTTCTTCGCCATCGCCACGACCGACGGCGTCAGTCGCGCGCCTTCCTGGTTGACGATGACCGTGGGCTCTCCCCCTTCCATGACGGCGACAACGGAGTTCGTCGTCCCAAGGTCGATCCCAATCACTTTGGCTGGCATTGGTTGTCCCCCCAATCGGTTTCGAGAAATCCTAGGGAGTATAGGGGTGATATTAGTGTCTGTCAAGAAGATAATCTGACCTTATTACACTCATATCTATACCTTGGCTATCTTCCTCTCTTTCATGAGCTTATCCAGACCGGCTGGCAGCTCGGCGGGGCCTATGCGATGATCTCTGACGTTCTGTCCTGGATATGCTGAACGCAGCGGGCGAGGGCGTCTGGGAATGGGGACAGCTTGAGCCCAAGTAATGCGCCTCCTTTTTATTGGTGACATCGTTGGCCGCCCCGGGCGGGACCTCGTACGAGAGGGACTCGCCGCGCTCGTGGCCCACCACCACATCGACCTCGTGATCGCCAATGCGGAGAACGCCGCGGCGGGCTTTGGCATCACTCGCGGCGTTGGGGATCAGATTCTGGAGTACGGCGTGGATGTCCTGACCTCGGGCAACCACATCTGGGACAAGAGAGAAGCACTCGACTACATCGGCGCCGAGGCGCGCCTGCTCCGGCCAGCCAACTACTCCAGCGCCGCGCCCGGCAACGGACGCTATCTCGCGAGAACCCGGGACGGGCGCTCGGTCGGGGTCATCAACGTCATGGGACGAGTGTTCATGCCGCTCGTTGACGATCCGTTCGTCGTAGTGCAACGGGAAATTGAAGCCCTGGATGGGCGGACGCGCGTCATCCTGGTGGATTTTCATGCCGAGGCTACCTCAGAGAAGGTGGCGATGGGCTGGCATCTTGACGGCAAGGTGACCGCGGTCATCGGTACGCACACGCACGTCCAGACGGCCGACGAGCGCATTCTGCCGAAGGGCACGGCGTATCTCACCGACGTCGGGATGACCGGGCCTCACGATTCGGTGATCGGCGTCCAGATCGAGGCCGCCCTCGGTCGATTCCTCAACGGCCTGCCTGCTAAATTCGACACCGCGACCGGCAACCCGCGCCTCAACGCGGCTATCATCGAGGCGGACGAGGCGACCGGCCGCGCCACCGAGATCGAGCGCCTGAGCTACAGTCTCGAAGAGCTCATGGAACTCGCCGCCTCGTTGTCCCACTCTGCAATCTGAAATCTGCAATGTCTGATCTCTTCGATCTGCCGTTTGAGGAAGATGACGACAGTCGACAGTCGGCAGTCGACAGTCATCAGTCACCAGTACGTAGGGCGGATCCTGTGGGTCCGCCAGCGCCAATTCCCACTCGGCGGGTGCTGACCGTTACGGAACTGACTGTTCGCGTTCGGGATCTCCTGGAAACCGAGTTCATCGAGATCTGGGTCGAGGGCGAACTCTCGAATTGCCGCGTCTGGAATACCGGCCACCTGTACTTCACCCTCAAAGACTCTGCCGCACAGGTGCGGGCGGTCATTTTCCGATCGGCCCTTCGGTACCTGAAGTTCAAACCGACCGACGGCCTGCGGGTGGTGGCGCGAGGACGCCTCTCGGTCTACGAGCCGAAGGGCGAGTACCAGCTCGTCTGCGAGCACATGGAGCCCCACGGCCTGGGCGCACGCCAGCTCGCCTTCGATCAGTTGAAGAAGCGGCTTCAGGAAGAAGGGCTATTCGATGCGAGCCGCAAGCGGCCGCTGCCGGTGCTGCCGCGGAAGATCGGCATCGTCACGTCCCTCGATGGCGCCGCCCTTCGCGACATCATCCAGATCCTGCGGCGGCGCTACGCCAACGCCCACCTGGTGATTCAACCCACACGGGTACAGGGAGAAGGCGCCGCCGCCGAGATCGCGCGCGGCATCAGGGCCATTGGCCGCGTGCCGCACGTGGATGTCGTCATTGTCGGACGCGGCGGCGGCTCGATCGAGGACCTCTGGGCGTTTAATGAAGAAATTGTCGCGCGAGCCATCGCCGAGAGCCCCGCGCCCGTCATTTCCGCAGTCGGCCATGAGACCGACGTCACCATGGCGGACTTCGTCGCCGATCTGCGGGCGCCCACGCCCTCGGCGGCTGCCGAGCTCGTCGTCACCGCGAAAGACGAATTCATCGGCCGGATCGACTCTCTGCGCGATCGGATTGGGGCGGCGGTCGGCGCCCGCGTCCAGAGCCGCAGCCAGCGCGTCCACGCCGTCAGCGGCCGGCCTGCCCTCGCGGGCTTTCCCGGTCGCGTGGCGATGCGCGGCCGCCATGCCGACGAGCTCACGCACGCACTGTCGCGCCTGACGCGCGCGGCGCTCGGCACGCGAGAGCGACGGCTGCAACTGCTGCGGCGGCAGCTCGACGGCTTCGACGCCGGCCGGCGTCTGGCCGTGATTCGCACCCGGCTCGTCTCCGGTGAAGGACTGCTGGCGGGTGCGATCGCGAGGCGCCGGCTTCAGGCGAGCGCCCAGCTTGGCACTGTGGCGGGACGCCTCGACGCACTCAGCCCGCTCGCCGTGCTGGGACGTGGGTACGCGGTCTGCTGGACCGGCGATCGCACGCGCGTCGTGCGGGCGGCGTCGGAGGTCAGCGCCGGCGAGGCCATCCGCGTGACCTTGAGCCGGGGCGAAATTGAGGCTAAGGTGTCGAGAACGGAATGACCGAGACCTCCATCAAAGACTTCGAGGCCGCAATCGCCGAGCTCGAATCAATCGTCAAGAAGCTCGAAGAGGGCGACCTGGCGCTCGAGCGGTCACTCGCCCTCTACGAGCGCGGTGTCGAGCTCTCGCGCTTCTGCCACGCGCGGCTCGAAGACGCCGAGCGCCGGATCGAGATGCTCAACGAGCGCGGCCAGCTCAAACCCGCGCCGCCCTCGCTCACCGACGACTGATCGGGGAGTGGCAGTGGCGCCGACCGACTCGCTCGCCGTTTTTCTCGACCGCGCCCGGGCGACGGTCGATGCCGCGCTCGAGCGGCATCTGCCGCGGCCACCCAGGTGCCCGGCTATCGTCAGCGAGGCGATGCGCTACAGCGTGTTCGCCGGCGGCAAGCGCCTGCGGCCGATTCTGACGCTTGCCGCTGCCGACGCGGTCGCCTGTCTAGGCGCCACCTCCGGCACGCGACCGACCCAGGAGGCGGCGCTGCCCGCGGCGTGCGCCGTCGAGCTCATCCACACGTACTCCCTCATCCACGACGACCTGCCCGCCATGGACAACGATACGCTGCGCCGCGGCCGCCCGACGCTGCACATCGTCTACGGCGACGGCATCGCGATTCTCGCCGGCGACGGCCTGCAGGCCGAAGCCTTCGCGCTGCTGGCCCGCGAGCCGGCTGGCGACCAGCCGGCTCTCGTCGCCCGCAAGCTGCGCGCGATCCAGGTCGTCGGCGATGCCGCGGGGACCATCGGGCTGGTCGGCGGGCAGGCCATCGACCTGCAGGCCGCCGGCCAGGCGCCGGCCGGTCGGGAAGGCGAGCGGCCCCTCGACGCCGATGGCCTGCGCGAGATGCACGGCCGTAAGACCGGCGCCATGATTCGGGCTTCGGCCGTCGCGGGCGCGATCATGGCCGGCGCGAGCGACGATCTGATCGCGTCAGTCGATCGGTACGCCGCTGACGTCGGTCTCGCCTTCCAGATTGTCGACGACATCCTGGATGTCGAAGGAAGCGCCGGCGAGCTCGGCAAGACCGCCGGCAAGGACGCGGCCGAATCCAAGCTGACCTATGCGGCGCTCCACGGCCTTGCGCGTTCTCGCGAGCTGGCGGCCGAATGCGCCGCTCGGGCTCATCAGACGCTCTTCGACGCCCGGCTCACTGCGGGGTATCTGGGCGGAATCATCGACTGGGTCGTCTCACGGAAGAATTGAAGTTTTCACCACGGAGGCACGAAGGGCAGGAGATCCACAGAGAGATTTGAACCACAGAGACACCGAGACACAGAGGCGCTCGATGCGGCGCCGCATCGAGCGTAACTGCTCTTGGTCCATTCGTTACTGCGTCCCCCGTGACTCTGTGGCTCTGTGGTTTGAAACTCCTCTGCGAGCTCTGCGGACCCTGCGTTTGATGTTGTGGCGGCGAGAAAGGCACGTCTTGATGTTGTCCTGGTGGAACGCGGGCTGGTCGCGTCGCGCGAGCGGGCCCGGGCGCTCATCCTCGCCGGACAAGTGAAGGTCGACGGCCAGGTCGTGTCGAAGGCTGGCGCGCTCGTGGCTGCCGCGGCGCGCGTCGAGCTCGTCACCCCGGATCATCCTTATGTGAGCCGTGGCTGCGTGAAGCTCGCACACGCCCTCGACGCCTTTGGCATCGACCCCGCCGGCCGGCACGCGCTCGATATCGGCGCGTCAACCGGCGGCTTCACCGACGTGCTGCTCGGTCGCGGCGCCGCGACGATTGTCGCACTCGACGTCGGTCACGGTCAGCTCGACTGGCGCCTGCGCAACGATCCGCGAGTCATCGTCCGTGAAGGCGTGAACGCCCGCTACCTGTCGCGAGACGACGTGCCACCTCCCACCGATCTGGTGACGATCGACGTCGCGTTCATCTCACTGGACCACATCTTCCCCGCCCTCGGACCCTTCGTGCAGCCCGGCACGGATGTCGTCGCGCTCGTCAAGCCTCAGTTCGAAGCTGGACGCGACCAGGTCGGCAAGGGCGGGCTCGTCACCGACCCCGCCGTGCACGAGGCCGTGCTCGCACGGGTCACCGAGGCCGCGGCGCAGGCGGGGCTCGAGCGAATCGGCATGGCGCCGGCGGCGATTACCGGCGCGACCGGCAACCAGGAGTTCTTCCTGCATCTGCGCAAGCGCTGACGCCCGGCGGTCGGCATCCCCATATAAGATGAGAGCGCCTGCGGCCATGCCGAGCCGAGGATGAGCAAATCCGAGGCGAGGCATAAGCGTCAGTTCGCGGCGGGGGTGGGGCCCCGCCGCCAGTGAATAATGGATAACAACTCGATGAGTTCGCCTACACCGACCGCTCGCATGGGCGTGGTTGCCAAGTCTCACCTGCGAGCGGCCACGCCGCACCTGGTCGATATCGAGGTCTGGCTCGACCGCCGAGGCGTCCAGGCGGTCTTCGAGACGGCAACGTCGGCGCTCATGCCGCCGTCAGCCTCGCGAAAAGTCGCCGACAAGGCCACGCTGGTCGGTGAAGTCGACATAGTCGTCGTGCTCGGCGGCGACGGCACGCTGCTGTCGGTGGCCGACTGCATCGCGGTGTCTCGATCGAATATTCCTCTCCTCGGCGTCAACTTCGGCAGCCTGGGGTTTCTGACCGAGGTCACGCTGCCAGAGCTGTATCCGTCGCTCGAGGCGGCGCTGTCGGGTCGCGCGCACATCGAAGAGCGGATGATGCTGCAGTCGACGACCATGCGGAAGGGCGAGCAGTTTGCCACCGCCGTTGCGCTGAACGACGTTGTCGTCACCAAGGCCGCGCGCTCGCGGCTGATCAATCTCTCGGTGTCGGTCGGCGACGAATTCGTCACCGGCGTCAAGGCCGACGGTCTGATCGTGGCCACGCCGACCGGATCGACGGCCTACAACCTCGCAGCCGGCGGACCCATCGTCCATCCGGCGCTCGACGCGCTCATCCTGACGCCGATCGCGCCACACACCCTCACAAACCGACCGATCGTCATTCCAGCCACGTCGGCCGTGCGCGTGCGGCCGCTCATGGAAGCTCGCGACGAAGTGTTCGTGACCTTCGACGGCCAGGCGGGGTTTCAGTTGCAGGAGGGCGACGAGATCCGAATCTGCCGCGCCGACCATGTGTTGCGGCTCATCCGGCCCTCGACACGCAGTTATTTCGAGGTGCTGCGAGAGAAGCTCAAGTGGGGCGAACGACAATGAATTGCTGATTGCGGATTATTGATTGCTGATCACAGACTACCGCGCGACGCCGCGCAGCATCAACGAGAGCAGCCCGGCCATCACGGCCACACGCCGCCACTCAGCATCCACCCTGGCACGTCGCACCCTCGCACCCTCGCACCCTCGCACCGATGGCCTTACCGGCGTCTCCCCCGGAAGTACTGCACCTGGTATTTCTGCACGTTGCGATTGTGCTGGCGGAGCGTGCTCGCGAACTCGTGCGAGCCGTCGTTGCGGCTGACGAAGTACAGATAGTCAACGTCGGCCGGAGACACGGCGGCTTCGAGCGAGGCCCGTCCGGGCGCCGCGATGGCCCCGGGGGGCAGCCCCCGGTAGCGGTACGTGTTGTAGGGCGAATCGAGCATCAGATCGGCGCGCCGCAGGTTTCCCGTGTACTTTCCCATCCGGATGAGCGCGTAGATCACTGTTGGGTCGCACTGCAGGCCGATGCCCCGGCGGAGACGGTTCCGGTACACCGCGGCGATGAGCGGCCGCTCCTCGGGTCGGGCTGTCTCCTTCTCCACGATCGACGCCAGCGTCACGGCCTGCCGCACCGACAGACCGCCGCTCGCCGCCGCCGCCCGCAGCTGGGGTGTGAACACGCGTTCGAACCGCGCCACCATCTGTCCGACGAGCGCGGACGCGTCGGCGCGGCGCGGCAGCGAGTACGTCTCAGGAAACAGATAACCCTCGAGATCCCGCGCGGCCGGGTCGAGCGTACGAATCAGGGATGCGTCGGATGCCGCCGCGACAAACGACGCGGCCGTCCCGAACCCACCCTCTTCGAAGACCTTCGCCATGTCGGCGATTGTCAAACCCTCAGGAAACGTCAGATTGATCACGTAGACGTCACCGCGGACGAGCTTGTCGATGACGTCGAGCGGCGTCATCGGGCGATCGAAGCGATATTCGCCGGCCCTCAGTTGCCGTGCCCGCCCCGTCAGCCACAACCCAACGCGAAAGGCGATCGGATCAGGAAGGACGCCCGAGGCCACCAGCTGATCGCCAATCGTCTGGCTGTCGGCGCCTGGGAGCACGTCCACGAATTGTTCGGCCGTCTGATATCCCCGATACGGTGAGTGCACGCGTTGGTACATCCAGAAGGCCGCGGCACCGGTTGCGGCCGCCAGAAGGAGCGCGAGCAGCGCCAGCTTCCTCATCATCGATATCTATATAGTCCTTCGATCCAGGTAGTCCTGCAGGATCACGGCGGCGGCGGCGGCATCGAGCTTCTCCTTGCGACGCCGCCAGTCCTTCTCGCCGACCGCGAGGCGGCTTTCCGCCTCGCGGCTGGTCAACCGCTCGTCCTCGGTCAGCACAGGCACCGGCGCGTGCGTTCTCAGCGCATCGATGAATGCGGCGGCGTACGGCGTTTCGGTCGTCGGCCCGCCGTCGAGTCTCGCCGGCATGCCGACCACGATGGCCGACAGCCCTTCGTCTTCTGCCGCGAGGCGCGTCACCTCCAGCAGCACGCGATCGACGGCGTCGGCAGCGCTCGCGACCGTTACGGTCGCGAGGGGGCGCGCCAGCGTCCCCGACGTATCGCTAATCGCGAGGCCGACACGGCGCCGGCCGACATCGATGCCCAAGACACGCATAGTCAGATGCTATAATTTCGCACCTTTTCAGCATGCGGCCAACTGCAATAGTCCGGCTGAAGCCGGACACTACGTACGACAGGGTGTACGACAGGGCGTGCGACAGGGTGGACGACAAGGACATGACGTTCAGGACGCCTGTCATCAGGTCCAGGACGCCTGTCATGGGGTCCACGGCGCCTGTCATCAGGTCCAGGACGCCTGTAGTGTCCGGCTTCAGCCGGACCTTACTAACGGTGGCGCTGACTCTGTGGGCAGCCTCGCTACCGCTGGTCGCGCAGCAGGCCGACCGCACGCGGACCGAAGCGCTCGTCGAGCGCGCGACCGATCGGATGCGCGCGCTCGAGCGCGAAGCCGATCGCCTGGCGGCCGAAGAGCGGACGCTGCTCGGCGAGCTTCGCCGGCTCGAGATCGATCGACAGATCAAGACCGAAGAGCTGCGGCGTCTGGAGGCCGAGGACGCCCAGGTCGAGGTTGACCGGGCGGCCACCACCGCGCGCATGGAGGAGCTCGAGCAAGAAGTGCTCGCCGCCCGACCGGCGCTCAAAGCGCGCCTGATCGAGATGTACAAGCTTGGCCGGGCACGGTACGCGCGGCTGCTGCTCTCGACCTCCGACATGCGGCGCCTCGGCCAGGCCTCGCGCACGGTGGCCGCGCTCGCCCAACTCGATCGAGATAGGATTGTGTCGCATCAGCAGACGCTGATTGACCTCGCCTCGACGCGCGGGGTGCTCGAAGAGCGCAGCCGGCGCGTGCAGGCGCTGCTCGCCGACACCGAGCGCGCGCGCCAAGAGGCCGACCGCGCCGCCGCGGCGCGCGACGCGCTCATCCGTGACATCGATCGCCGCCGCGATCTGAACGCCGAGCTGGCCGGCGAGCTGCAGCTCGCGCACCAGAAGCTGCAGGCGGCGCTCCGCGACCTCGCGGGGGGCCTGGCAGCCTCCGGCCCCTCGGCGCTCCCGCTCGTCCCGTTTCGCGGCGACCTCGACTGGCCGGTCGTCGGCACGATCGCGCGGCGGTTTGCCCCGACGGCGAGCGCCCGGACGCCCGCAAGTAACGGCATCGAGATCGCCGCATCCGAAGGGGAGGCCGTGCGGGCCATCCACGAAGGAACGGTCGCCTTCGCCGACCCCTTTACAGGGTTCGGGAACCTGCTGATTCTCGATCACGGATCAAGTACGTTCAGTGTCTATGCGAATCTGCTCGAGATTGTGGCCAAGAAGGGCGCCCGCGTGGAGCGTGGCGAGGCGGTGGGAGCCGTCGGCCGATCGCCCACGGGCCCGCCGGGCCTGTACTTCGAGTTGCGCATCGACGGTAGGCCGGTAGATCCCTTACAATGGCTCAAACCGCGGTAGCCTCTGAGGACCTATGAGCTCTCGCACGCGTGTCATCGTGATGTCCCTGTCGGCGCCCGTCATCGCCTTTGCGATTGTGGGGGGGTTCCTCGGCAAGGTCACGGCGCAGGACACCTACCAGCACCTGAAGATCTTTGACGATGTGGTCAACCTGATTTCGAACAACT
>MELA01000118.1 GCA_001767495.1 Acidobacteria bacterium RIFCSPLOWO2_12_FULL_65_11
GTTGGCGTCGTGAGCCCGGTATTGGGATCCTGACTGTCGGTCAGATTGTCAATCGCTCCGAACGCTTCGGCGCCTCGCACGAGCGACTTCGAGACGGTCACGTCCCAGAGAGCGAAGCGCGGCGCGCGCGTTTCGACCGTACCAGTTCTCGACACAATCCACGAGCTGTAGAAACTGCCGCGGAGATTGGCGCGCACTCCCGTTCGCGCTGGCGTCCAGTCGAGACGAAGAGTCCCGTGATGACGGTTGCGGCCAATCAAGTCGAGGCCGGTGTCCGCGTTGATTGCGTCGAGAAACGCATAACTCCCACTGAGCCGAGCGGCCGGGCTGAATCGCACATCCCCATTCAACTCGACGCCCTTAGTCCGCGCGTGCGTCACGTTCTTGTAGAGAAACAGCAGACGATTGAGCTGCACGTTGAACTCGGGCTCGATCCCTTCCGCGGTGCTCACGGCGGCCAATTGGGAGCTCGTGGCGATGAAGCCGAGGTTCCTCGACTCGATGAGATTGGTCACGTCGTTGTAAAACAGATTCACGCCCACGTGTGCCCGGGAGCCGCGACGCGCCTCGACACCCATCTGCCACGAATTGGAGCGCTCGGGCTGAAGGAGCGGGTTGCCGATGACTTGATACAGGTTCGTGGGATTCAGGAAGCGGTAGTAGAGCTGCCCGAGATCGGGCGCGCGGAATCCGCGGCCGAATGACACGCGTGCGTTCAGGCCTTCGCTGATCCTCACGTTTGCAGCGACTTTCGGTGACATGGCGGTCCCGAACGCGGAATGATCGTCCACGCGCACACCGGTCGTGACGGCCAGCGCGCTGAGCGGATTGACCTCGTATTGCCCCCACGCCACACGCGTCGTGGCCGTGTTGCCTTCCGCGTCACGGATGCGGTTCTGACCACGGTAAGCGTCCTCCATCCATTCAAGGCCGCCGCGCACTTGATGACGGCCCCCGAACGTCCGGGCGAGCGACCCGTCGAATTTCGAAAGGCCCTGCAACAAGTCGTCCGTTGCAAGTGGCGTGCGCGACGCGTTGAGGAGCACTCCCTCCGATGTTTCGGAATAGCGCCCCCTGTACGTGCGAAATTCCGCGGTGGTCAGTGGATCGAGGCGCCACTCCGCCCGCGCGCCGTAGGTTTGGGAGTTGCTCGGCACGCGGGTCTCCTGCGCTCCCAGTTCTCCGGTGGACCGGCCCTTCTGGGTGTTCCAGTAGCTCGTCACGGTCCCGGTCACCAGCCACGATGGCGTCGGAGAGGCCGACACGCGGGCGGTCACATCGTTGCGCCGCAGCGTCGCTCCAGTCGTATCGGGCGTCGACGGCGTCAGGTCAAAAGAGTCCCGTTGGTGTCGCCCCGCACTGACGAACGCGGTGCCCCAATTCCCAAGGCCTCCCACATCAACCGCCAAGTCGGCGATCCCGTGACTGCCACTCGAGGCCTGCGTGCCAACCTCCAACCGACGGTGCGGTTCGCGCGTGATCAGGTTGATCACGCCACCGATGGCGTCGGATCCGTACAGTGCGGAGGCCGCGCCTTTGACCACTTCGACGCGATCCAACCGCAGCGTCGATTCGCGGTCGAGATTGATCACACCACTCTTGACGCCACGGGCACCGACAACGGGCTGGCCGTCAACCAAGACCAGCACCTGCCGCGAGTCGATCCCTTGGATCTGCTCGCCCGCCGCCGCAGTGCCCTCCGATCCTCGCCTCGTCACCACGCCCGCCACTTCACGCAGCGCCTCGCCAATGGTGTCATGGCCAGCATCCCGCATCGCATCGCCGTTGACGACGATGACGGGCATACTCGCGGTCTCTTGGAGTTGCTCCCGGCGATTCGCGTAGGTCACCGTCACCACTTCCTCGTACGGACCGGGCTTCAACGTCACCCGCAGCGGCTCGCGGTGCGGGGCGCGGATCGTCTCAAGACTCGGGACAAAGCCGGACAGGTTCGCCATCAGCCGATAGGAGCCTGACGTCACCTCACGGAACGTGAAACCGCCGCTGGCCGTGGTCCGCTCGATCCGTTCCAGGCCCGTCACCGCGTTGCGGAGGACCACGACGATGCCGGCGATCGGCAACCCCATGGTGTCGGTGACCGTACCCTGGAGGTCAGATGACGCGGCGTCCGGAGAGGATGCGGCCTGTTGGCGCGCCCTGGGCGCGGCCGAGGTGGACAAGGCGCGCGCCAGAATCCACTGCGCGACCCGCTCGTCCGGCAGGAGCGTCCGGCCGTCCCAGGCGAAATCCAGACCCTGGAGCGTGGCGGGGATCTCGTTGGCCACGGATCCCGGCGCCAGAAGCAGTGGGACGACCACGACCCGACCGGCCTGGGCATTCGTGGCGACACTCGCACGCAATTCCGCCAGCGCTCGATCCTTGACGGGCTTCGGCGCATCGTCCCGCATCAGACGCGCTTCGATGCGACGGAATGGCAACGCGCTGTGGATCCGTTCGGCGAGACGATTGATGGTCGCGATCCATTGCGCGGCTCCATCGTCATCATTCGGGCCGTGCGCCACGATCACCAAGGTTTCTTGTCGTGGATCGCCGCTGAGGGCTCTTGCGCGGTCGGCCAGAATGTCAGCAATCAGCGGATGGTCATCCATCGCCGGTGTGACGCCGGCGACCGGCACCGGCCCACGCACCTGGGTCAAGGCCATGTGCTCGGCGTGCGGATAATCACTCCGTACCCAACCGATGAACCGGATCTGTTCGGCGTGAGCGCCGTGCGACGAGATGAGCAGCCGTACGACCACGATGCGTGTAGCGCCCGCTTGTACGAGGCGGTCGTACGCCTGCTGCGGTTTCGAGCCGCTGCCCATCAGGTAGCCGACTTCTGCCGGCGTCGTTCGACGGACAGTCTCGACGGCGGACTCGACCGGCGCGTTCCACGCCGGCCCGGCGCCATGAGCGATGACGAGGATCCCGGTCGTATCGGCACCAGGCGACTGAGCGGTGCTCGGTGCCGGAAGGGAGGACGAGAAGAGGAGAACGAGCGGAATCGAGCGGTGAAGCAACATGCAAGCCTCCCTGCGTGTTGCGCAGATGCCGACCGCTCGCTTACAATGCGGGTGTCGGACGGGTCATGCGCATCGCGCGTGAAATGGTCTCTCCGGACCTAACGTTCGACTGGGCCCGCCGGTGTTACAGCACCAGGCGGGCCGTTTTTGTGTCTTCCAGCTTCCCTTCGAGCGATTCCTCCCGAATCAGAATTTCAAAGTCACACCAGCCTGAACCAGCCGAGGGCTCCCCGGCAGCAGGCCCCGCGTCCGGTCGACGATGTACATCCGGTCGAAGACGTTCTTGACGGTGACGAAGAGGGTTGTTCGGCCGACCGTGTGGTTGACCGCCGTGTTCCAGACCACGTACCCGGGAATGAGTCCCCGCTGCCCGTCTGCCGTCCCGGTCACCGTGTTCAAATCGTCGCCGAACTGGTCGCCCGCGTAGACGGCTTCAAGCAGTGCATCAACACCAGACCGATGGGTGTAGCCAAGCCCGGCGGTCGTGAGCCATTCAGGAGCGTACGGCAGGCGGTTCCCGGTGATGCTCACGTTATTGAATCCCGAGACTCCGCTGGACCTCACACCAGTGAAACGGGCGGTCGGCACATACGTGACAGCGGCGCGGAAGTAGGCGTTGTGCGTCGAGTCGAAGAGCGGCGCGGAGTCCAGACGGCCCGCAAGCTCCAATCCCTGGTGTAACGTCGAGCCACCGTTGGTGAGCGTCGCACCAACTCCGCCCGCCACGCTCGCCGGCACGATCTGGTTTTCGAAGTCCATGCGGAAGAACGTCGCATCGAGCCGCGCGCCAGGCCGCAACGTACTCCGCACCCCGACCTCGTAGTTCCAGCTCAGCTCGGGATCGAGCTCCACGACTCCACCCTGGTTCGTGATGACGTCTTCGGTCCGAGGCGGCGCAAAACCGCGGTGCACGCCGCCGAAAATAGTCAACCATTCGCCCCGTGTGTGCGAGGCGCCGATGCCCGGCACAAATTGGGTCAGGCTGGTATCTCCCGTCACCCCCGCCCCGCTGTTGGCCAGCCGGTTGGTCCGCTCGTGACGGACGTGCTCAACGCGAAAGCCCGGCGTGATCGTCCACCCCTGAACGAGCAAGCTATCCTGCACGAAAGTCGAGTAGGCCTGCGTGTAGCGAAGATTGTCTTCGATAATCACGCCGGACCGCGCCGTCGGTGAGTCGCCATTCTCCTGCCGGCGATCCTGCCGCTCGAAGTGCACCCGTGCGCCCACTTCGGCCTCACCGGGAATTCCGAACGCCTGATGATGCGCGCGCAACCGTGGTTCGACCCCACCCGTGTAGTACTGCCGGAGGCGGCCCTCGATGCCGCAGGTCGTGCTGAGGTTGGCCATGCCGCCGCACGCGGGATCTGCGGAATCGTTCGGGCGCTGCGATGAGTTACTGGACTGCCGCCACCAATGGCGCCGGAATGACGTGAAATACACATTCGTGGCGAGCGCCAGATTGCCGTTCAGCGTGTAGGCATTCGTGGCGGATGTACCGTACCGATCGATGTAGAAGAAGTCGTTCTCGAACGGATTCCCACGGGGATTCGCCAGATACTCGCTTTCGTGGAGTCCCGAGTACGTGATGTTCGAGTCCTCGCTGTAGTAGTTGCCGCGGAAGGTCCAGGTCTGCTTGGGACTGAGCGTACGAACGACCTTCAGGTTGACGTCGTTCAATTTCGAGTTGACGTTCTCTCGAGCGCCGTCTCCCTGTTTCCTCATGTAGTCGAACAGGTAGCCGGTAGAACCGACGGTGTTGCCGTAATTGACGCGCCCGTTGAAGTAGCTGCGGTTGCCGCCGAGCAGCGTGATCGACCCGGCCGATCGCACCGGCGGCATGGGCGTGATGTAGTTGATCAGTCCGCCGACGGTCTGCGGCCCATAGGCGATCTGAGCGCCGCCCTTGAGCACTTCGATGCGCCCGAATCGTTCGATCGGCGGATGATAATACGTCGCGTTGTCTCCGTAGGGCGCATACGTCAGCGGGATGCCGTCTTCAAGCAGCAGGACCTTGTTCGAGCGCGTGGGGTTGAGACCCCGAATGCCGATGTTCGGCCGCAGACCCAATCCTTCCTCGTCTCGCAGGTGGAGGCCGGCGACTTTGCGCAGCGCCTCGTTGGTCGTGAGGACATGGCTCGCGTCGAGCGTCTCTCGCTCCACGACGTCGACCGAGCCCGGCAGCCGGAGCAGCCGATCGTGGCTACCGGCAACCTCCTGGCCCAGCACCGTGACGTCCTCGGTCAGGCCGCCCACGAGCAGCGTGAACCGGAGGCGACGTGTTTCGCCGACGCCCAAAGAGACGCGCTGGACGGCGACCGTGAACCCCAACCCTGTGGCACTGGCCTCGTACTCGCCGGGCGGAAGATCGCTCACGCCAAACGAGCCCTGCGCGTCAGTGTCGAGTTTCTGTTCGAAGCCGGTGGAGTCGCGGCGAATCACGACCGCCGCGTGAGCGATCGCGGCGCCCGTCTGATCGACCACGTCACCGCTGAGGGCCGCCGACCGCGACTGAGCCAGACCCGCGTGGGCGGAGAAAAGCGTAACGAGGACGGCGACAACAATTGGCCAGAGACCGAATCGACGCATGACGTACCTCCTCGGGTATGATGAGTAAACCAGGACTGAGACTGAGTCTCAATGTCGCTTAGCAGCATAATCCCGATCACTCCCGTCGGTCAAGCTTCAACACGAGTGCTTCAACACGAGTGCCGATTCTATTGGTCTTTTTTTAGGGGCGAGGGCGCCTTAGGGTAGCGTCCGGACGCGGATCTGGGACGTCTCTGCCGGCCCGCTGGTCCACGCCACGACGATCCGTGCGCCCGCTGCCGCCACGACTGGATGGTTCGCCAATGCGGCGTCACCGGCTTCCCGACGCGCGAACTGAGGCCGCCACGCTGCATCCACACTGCCGCGCGCCAGCGCCGTCCGGCGCGCGCCGTTCCGAAGCTCGTCCCACACCGCGACGGCTGACTGATTCTCTGCAATCACAATCTGCGGATGGTGCGGCTGGCCCTCTGTCGGCAGACGGTATCGCGGCGTGAAAGAGCGGCCATCGCGCGTCGTCGCGTAGAAGAGCGCGATGGTCGGCTCGGCCCCTGGCGTCGACCCGCTCACGAGTGTCGGCCAGACGATATGGACGATGTTCTGGCGATCGACCGCTATCGCCGGGCCATCCTCCGGACAGCCGTCGAGCACCCACCGATCCTCGCTGACGCGCGAGGGAGCCGAGAATGTGCGCCCTCCGTCTCGCGACAGGCTGAAGGCGATGTCGCGAATGTTGCCCGGATACACATGACGCCACGCGGCGTACAGCGAACCGTCGGGACCCGCGGCGAGCGCGGTCTTGCAGCAGTAGCAGACGCCGCCGGTCAGCGCGACCGGCGGAATCGATCCATCCAACCGCGCGAAATACAACTTCGAGAGCTGCAACTTCGCCACGACGTCTGTCTGCTCTGGCGGACCGGTGTGCGCATGTTGCCCTTCGTGTTGCATTGGCTGGGCGTTCACGTTCTGGACCGTTTCCCGATGGTCGAGCCACACGACGGCCACGTGCCCATCTCGATCAACCACTGCGGCTTCCCACCCACGATTTCCTGACCCGTCGCCGCCGGGCACGACCGTGGCCTTCGTGAACGATCGGGCACCGTTTTCGGACCGCGCCGTCATCAGTCGAGCGCCCGCTGCACCCTTGGCCGTCCAGACAACGACCACCGCTGGATCTCCGCTGCCCGGAGGGACAAGCAAAACGCGCGGTGGCTGCTCGCCCGAAACGCGCGCATCGCCGGCCACGTCGTTGACGCGCGTGGGCGCCGGAAACGTTCGGCCGGCGTCGCGGCTGACGGCCGCGTAGATGTCCGTCGTTCCGCGTGCGGTCGCTGCGCCCCAGACGACGGCCACGAAATCGCCGCGCGCGGCAATCGACGCATTCGCATTCGCTCGGCCCCTGACCGCCAGGATCGCTTCTTGGGGCGCAGGCGACGCATTCTGTGCTTGGGCCGCCAGCGCGGCGGCCCCCAGAGCTGTCGCACCCAACACCGCCGCACCTCCGCACCGTCGCACCAGCGTTGTCAGAAGCTCCATCGCACCCCCAACTGAACCTGCCGCATATCGCCGACAGCGGTCCGCTGGCCGAACGTCGCGAGCGACGTCGCACCGTTGCCGAATGTGTTGTTCACGTTGAGGACGTTCACATGATTCATCAGGTTGAACGCCTCGATCATCGCCTCGATACGGCGTCCGCCGGCCATCATGAACGCCCTGGAGACGCGCACGTCGAGCGACGAAGTGGCGGGCAGGCGCTCGGAGTTGCGGGCGATGCCAGCCGGACGATCGTTGGTGGTGGTGTCGTTGTTGTTGTCGCTGCCCGTGACGACGTTGAACGGTGCCCCGGTCGCGTATGAAAAGACGTACCCGAACTGGTAGCCGCCAAAGACGCGGCGCAGCACCGCGCCGCCTGTCCCGAGTGAAGCCGAAGGACCTGCCCCGAACACCGCCAGCGGATCGCCAAACGATCCGCTCAACACCAGGCGATGCCGCTGATCGTTGTCCGACGGTCCCTTGTCGGCGAGAATGTCGTTCTGCGTCTGCGGCGTCTGGAAAAAGGCATTCCCGGCATCGTCCATCGCGTCTGACAGCGTGTACGAGACGCGCGTGTGTCCCCAGCGAGCGCGAGGCGTCCCGAGAGAAAGTGTGAGCCCGCCAAACCAGGAATCGCCGAGCGAGTCGTACTGACTGATGTTGGCAAAGTTCGGATTCGGCCGGCCGAGGTTGGGAATGCCCAGCGCCAGTGCCTGCGCGGCCGTCAACGTCGGCACGTTCACGTTATGCGACATGATGATGGCGCGCCCGCGCAGGTAGTTGTAGCCGACGGTTGCCGTCAGGGCATCGGTGAGCGCCCGCTCGACTTCCACGCCGGCCTGCTGACTGTACCCGCTCCGGATGTTCGGACTGATGTTCGTGATCGACACCAGCACGCCGGCTGGAAATGACGGCAGGACGGCTGGGAATGTCGGCGCACCCGCTTGGCCGAACGACAACACGGCCGTCTGGTACTTGCTGCCGTCTCTCTGGAGCGCGTTCGAGGTTGCCCGGAGAGGAATGCGGTCGAAGTACAGTCCGCCGCTCGCGCGAATCACGGTCTTGCCGTCTCCCGGCGCGTACGCGAGGCCAAGGCGCGGCGACACGTTGTTGGCATCGAGATCGATCGGCTCGGGCAGCCACTGCAGGTCGTAGCGGAGCCCGGCGTTGACCGTCAGATCCGATCGGGGGCGCCATTCGTCCTGCCCGAACACACTTACGTTGGGATTCGCCTGAAACTGCGTCGGACTACCGAAGGCCTGTTGAAATTGAGAGTAGGTGCCGCTCTGAAAATTGGCGAGCGACGAAAAGCTGTAGACACCGTGCAGTGCGCCAGGGAACCCGATGTCGACCCGGTTGTAGAGCAGATCGACGCCCGTCTTGAAGAGATGCGAACCCCGTTGCCACGTCACGGTATCGATAATCTGGAACACATCGAGGTCCCGTCTGGTTGGCGAGAACGTGGCGGTGCCCCAGCCGGCCACGCCGCTGACGTTGACCGCTGGTCCGACGAGGTCGTTGACGGGCGCGCCCAAGCGGCTGCGGGTGTACTGCGCCCGTGCCTCGTTGATCGTGCCCGACGACAGCGTCGAGAGATAGTTGGCTGCGATCGTCTGGTCCGTATCCTCGAGCGCCGCGCCCCGGCTGACGTCATTCAGGCCGCCGGCGTTGCGCGCGTTCTCGCTGGTCACGTGGTACAGGCTGTAGCGCATCTGTAACCGCGAAGCCTCCGTCGCCCGATGATCGACTCGGCCGAACACATTCGTCGCCGTATAGCCCGTCGAATAGTTCCCTGTGTTGATCCGTGGTCCGCCGTAGCCGGCCGCGTCGAGCCTGGTGTTGATGGCGCTGACGGCTGACGACGCGATCGTCACAATGCCTGTGCGGTCCTGCTGCGTGCGCTCGACGTTGCCGAACCAGAACGTCCGATCCCTGACAATCGGACCGCCGATGGTGAAGCCGTACTGGTTCTGATGCAGCGGATCCTTGCGGGTCGCGAGCGGATTTCGCGCGTCGAACGCGTCGTTGCGGAAGAACTCGTACACGCGTCCGGCCACACTGTTTGTGCCCGACTGCGTCACCACCGAGATGGCGCCGCTCGACGCGCGGCCGAACTCGGCCGCGCCGCCAGAGGTTACCACTTCGAATTCACGGATAACCTCCTGGCTGAACGAGGCTCCGGCGAGATCCGCCGCATCATCATTGGCCGACAGGCCGTCAACGATGAAGGTGTTGTTCAGGTTGCGCTGGCCAGCCACCGACACGCCGGTGCCTGGCACTGCCGACGTTTCGGCAAATCGATCGTTGCTCCGCAGGATCGTACGGGACACGTTCGGCGCCAGAAGCGCCAGATCGAGGTAGTTCCGGCCGTTGAGCGGCAGCGTATCGACCTCACGCGGCGAAATCACTGCTGCTACCTCGGTCCGGCGCGCCTCGACGAGCGGCGCCGCTACCTCGACAGTCTCCGAGACGGCGGCGGGCCTGAGCACAATCGGCACGTCGAGCGCCTGTCCGATGCCCAGCGTTAGGTTCACCGTCGCCGTCGCGAATCCGCCGACTTCGACCAACAGGTGGTACTTCCCAACAGGTAGATACAGCAGGCGAAAGCGCCCTCGCTCGTCGCTCACCACCTGCCACGTCTGATTCGTGTCGTCATTCCTTATCTGCACCGCCGCATCAGGCACGACCGCATCACTCACGTCGCGGACCGTGCCCGTAACGCTCGCCGACGCGATCGTCTGCGCGGCGACCAACAACGCACCAAAAATACTCATCGGTACACCCTTCAACGCAAGTCCGCCTGAAGGCGGACACTACAGCCCTGGGAGGTCCGCCTGAAGCCGGACACTACGAGGGCCAATTACGGATGGCGATTACAGATGTAGTGTCCGGCTTCAGCCGGACCGTGAACCTGAAACGGGCTTACGCGCGGGGAGGGGGAGATTCGGGCCGAACGGGGCTGGAAATCGTCAACGCGATGACAGGCGTGACGACGCCCACGACGGCAACGGTCGTGCTCAGCGTCTGGACCGGCGGCATCAAACCCAGGTTACCCATCATCGAAAGGAGGGCCGCATCGCTGGAACTGGAGCCGCTCGTGAGGACACACTCGCGCGTGCCCTGAGGCGTGTGGTGCATCGGGCACGCCTCGCCGGGCGCCATGCCGGGCGGACACATGCACTTCAGAGCATCTGGTGTCGAGGGCATAGCGCCAAGCGACACCGGGGCTGCCGCCAGAGTAACCGCCTGGCACACGAGCCAGGCGCCAATGAGGCGCGAGAGGCGATGTCGTACGGCGCGCATCAACATCAAAGGGCGCGAGCTTATCACACGCCACGCTTCCGGCTCCACGCCGCTCGATCGGCGAGCCAGGCGCCGCCTCGGCTATGGGCGCTGACTCGCGGGCGGCACGCCGCCGTTCAATCGCAGGTACACGACCATCTGCCCGTAGATGTCCCAGGTGTGTCCGAGCAGAAAGTAGATGACTCGCGCGCGCGACGAGGGGCCCAAGAACGCATTCGTCTGTACGACCTCCAGCATCGACTGGTCAGTCTGTTCCTTGATGAGCGCTTCGCCGTAGTCAAAAGAATCCGCCATCGCCTTCATCACCTCGGCCTTGGACCGGGCGTTTCGGTTGATGGTGGGCGCGGTCGCCTTTCCACCGAGGAAACGCAGATTCGACACGTTGGCCTGGGCGATGTGAAGCACCTGCTGGGCGAAGTCGCGCTGCGCCGGCGTGGACTTGTACGAGTACTTGTCCTCGGGCATCTCGTTGGCGAGCTTCCCGATCGTGTCCTTCATCTCGACCCAGTCTCTTAGCAGCTCTCTATTCACGATTGAGGACTGAGCCGAGAGCCTCGGCGCAGTGACGATGAGTCCGGCGCAAGCGAGCCCAAGTATCCAAATAGTGCGTTTCATGTCGATGCTCCTTAGCTCACGGTCGTTGACTGGCCGGCGGCACGATGCCGTTGACCCGCAGATACACCACCATCTGCCCGTAGATGTCCCACGCGTGCTCGAGATCGAACCAGATCACGCGCGCACGGGTCGTCGCGCCCAGGAATGGCAGCGTCCGTACCGTCTCCAGCAGCGACTGATCGGTCTGCGCGCTGATAACGGCGGCGCCGAAGTCGTACGAGTCGGCCAGGGCCTTGAGAATGTCGGCTTTCCCGGTGGCCTTCATGTCGATGGTCGGAGGCGCGACCCCTGAGCCGAGCATGCCCATACCGATTCGGTTCCCGTCGGCGACGTGAAGAATCTGCTCGCCGAACGTCCGCTGGGGCGGCGTGGTCTTGAACGAGAACTTCTCCTCGGGCATCGCGTCGGCGATCTTCATCATCGCGTCTTTCATGCTCAGCCAGTCGTTCAGCAGGTCGCCTTTGAGTGTCGCAGACTGCGCCGCGAGCCTGGGCGTGACAATGAGATGGATGCCGAGCAGAACGCCGGCCAGCGCGATGGGGCGGCGAGCGAGTTCCATGGAGCCTCCGGGGGCGACTTTAGATGGGCGGCGCAGCCCGGGTCAAGTTGGACTGGAAGCGCTTGACGAGCGGTGGCTCAGGGACCAAGATCACACGGGGAGGAACGAGGCCATGAAGACCAGACTGGCAGGCTTGGCGTGGATCGTCGGCGCGCTTATCGCCCTGGGGGCGACGACCGCGCCGGTGTGGGCCCACCACTCGTTCGCCGCGGAGTTCGACCGCAGCAAACCGATCACGGTCAAGGGTGTGATCACCAAGCTCGAGTGGATGAATCCACACATCTGGTTCTATGTGGATGTGAAGGACGACGCCACCGGCAAGGTGACGAACTGGGCATTCTCCGCCGGCCCTCCGGGTCTGCTGACCAGGCGTGGGGTCCGCAAGGAGAACCTGACGCCCGGCACCGTCGTCATTGTGACGGGCTTCCGCGCGAAAGACGGGTCGATACCATGAGGCACCATCCCGAATGGGAACCGGACGGCCTCTTCGAGTTCGTCTGTCAGGAAAACAATCGCTGTCCGGGCGGCAAGTGTGGGGAGGGTAAGTAGCGGCAATTGGCTCGGATCATTCCGCTCACTCCGTCCGACTCTCGCCTGCCGAAACCTGACTGGCTGAAAGTCCGCGCGCCGGGCTCGCCGAGCTATCAGCGGCTCAAGGGCCTGATGCGCGACCTCAACCTCCACACCGTGTGCGAGGAGGCGCGCTGCCCCAACATCGGCGAGTGCTGGGCCCACGGGACAGCCACGTTCATGATCCTCGGCGACGTCTGCACGCGCGCCTGTGCCTACTGCGCGGTGGCGCACGGCCGGCCCGGGTCGGTCGACACCCAGGAGCCGGCCCGCGTCGCCGACGCCATCCGGACGCTCGACCTCACCTACGTCGTCATCACCTCGGTCAACCGCGACGACCTCGATGATGGCGGCGCGTCGATCTTCGCAGCGACCATCCGCGAAACCCGCGCGCGGTCGCCGGAGTGCCGCATCGAGGTCCTCATCCCTGATTTCCAGGGCGACGAGCATGCGCTGCGCGCCGTGCTCGACGCGCAGCCTGACGTCGTCAATCACAACACCGAGACCGTGCCGCGCCTCTACCGGATGGCACGATCCGGCGGGCGCTACGCACGGACGATCGAGCTACTGACCCGCTCGCGGCGCTACGCGCCTCACATCCCGACCAAGACCGGACTGATGGTGGGCCTGGGCGAAGAGCACGACGAACTGGTGGCGATGTTCAAGGACCTGCGCGAGGCCGGCTGCGAGATTCTCACGGTCGGTCAGTACCTGCGGCCGACGGCCGCCCACGCGCCGATAGTCCGGTACTACCATCCGGACGAATTCATCGCGCTCAAACAGATCGCGCTCGACCTCGGATTCGTCCACGTCGAGTCGGGTCCGCTCGTGCGCAGCTCGTACCACGCGCACGAAACCGCAGATTCCTACGCGCGCCTGGCGACGGCTTCCGGCTGACCTGGAGACGATGACTCTCCTGCCCTTCAGCACCCGAACTCAGGTGTTGGCTTCATCGACCAGATCGAAGACAGGCCGGTCCGACAAACGCGCGGCCTGACCGTGTCAGGTTCGACTCTTCATCTCGACAAAAGCACTTGAAAGAAGGGAGCGGTGTACGTCACGCTTGCGGCGTGAAGTCAGAGTCCACGGCTTTCATAGGTCGCGCCCTTGTCAGCTTTTTCATCGCCCTGCTCGGCGCGACGGCGCTCGAGTGCGTCATCAGGCTCTCGTCCCGCGGTGCTGTCCCGATCACGGCGGCGATGATTGAATGGGCCGTCTCACGTGGCGTGATCTTCGGCGTGCCGCTCGCGATGCTGCCCGCCTTGTGGTACGCGCGAACGGGAGCACGCCAGCCGTTGGCCAGACACGGCGTCCAGGCCGCGCTCCTCGGGGTTCTGCTGACGATCGCGGTCGTTGGCTGGGTCGCTCCGGTCGGGATGCGAGCGTACAACCTGGAGAGGATCCAGCGGATCCGTCGTACCCTCGAAGAAAACACTCGCGCGCGACGCTCGGCTGAGGTGGCGATCCCCCGCCCCCCGGCTCGCCGCGCCGGTGCGCCACCCGCGTTGCGGCCCATGACGCCGGAAGAAGCCGTGGCCGTGGATGCCACCACGAAGACCTGGCCGGATCTCATCCTCTCGGCACGGGTTGACGCCGATCGCGCGCGTCTCTACCGTCTGGAATCGCGCCGTCGAGCCGAGCTCGCGGCGCTGGCCGGCGTGCTCGCCTTCCTTGGCTGGACGCTCAGCAGCCTCGGCCGTCATGCGCTGCACCCGGTGATGTGGTGGGCGGCGACGTGGCTGCTGACAGTGCGCACGCCGGGCGTCACCGCCGGCACCTCGCTCGTGATGTTCGGGGTAGCCGCCGTCACGCTCGCGATGATGTCGCGCGCAGCCGACGGATCGAATACCGCCCAGCCCGTCCCTCACGAACCCTGACGAACGTCCGGCTGCCAGCCTTCGCACGTTGCGCGCTTCGGCTTGGCCTCGCCGTAGCCAAAGGCGCAGGCGGGAAGCCGGACACTACTTCTGCGCCTTCTCTTTCTGTCTTCGAGGCCGGTAGACGTGCGTCGCCTGACCGAAGAACACCTCGGCCGATTCCATCAGTGTCTCGGTCAGGGTCGGATGCGGGTGGATCGAAAGCTTGAGATCGGTAGCCGTGGCGCCCATCTCGATCGCGAGCACGCCTTCTGCAATCAACTCGCCGGCGCCTGGTCCCACCAGGCCCACCCCGAGCAGACGCTCGGTGTCTGGATCGATCACGAGCTTGGTCAACCCATCCGTGCGGTCGAGCGTGATCGCCCGACCCGAGGCACCCCAAGGGAACTTGGCGACGGCGATCGCGCGGCTCTCCTTGGCAGCCTGAGCCTCGGTGAGTCCGGCCCACGCCAGTTCCGGATCGGTGAAGACGACGGCCGGAATCGCGCGCGGCGCAAACGCGACGTCCTCACCGACGATCACTTCAACGGCCACACGCCCTTCGTGCGACGCCTTGTGTGCAAGCATCGGCTCGCCGGCCACGTCTCCGATCGCGAAGATGGACGGCTCGTGCGTGCGCCGCTGCTCGTCGACCACGATGAAGCCGCGTTCGTCCACGCGGACGCGCGTCCGACCGAGCCCGGGGATGCCCGAGTTCGGCCGCCGCCCGACGGCGACGAGCACGCGATCGAAGACTTCGTCCTTCTGATCGGCCTTGCCTTCGAAGCCGACGCGGATGCCCTTCGCTTCGGCGGCCATCTGCACGACACGCGTCTCGAGCAGCACCGTCTTGAACGTCCGGGTGATGCGCTTGGCCAGCACGTCGACCAGATCCCGGTCGGCGCCTGGCAGCAGACCCGGCGTCATCTCGACCACTGTGACCGCGCTCCCGAGCGCCGCGTACACTGTGCCGAGCTCGAGGCCGATGTATCCGCCACCCACCACGAGCAGCGATTTCGGGATGTCTGGCAGATCGAGCGCGGTCGTCGAATCCATCACACGCGGGTCATTGTCTCCAGGGAGCTTGAGCGGCCCTGGGATCGCGGGTCCCGAGCCGGTCGCGAGAATTGCGTGCTCGAACTGCACCTGCTCTTCGCTTCCGGCGGTCAGCTTCACCGTAAGGCTGTGCGCGTCGACAATCTCGGCGAATCCCTGCAGATACTGGACCTTGCGGTGCTTGACGAGTTGCCCGGTCCCGGTCGTCAGCCGGCTGACGACGCCGTTTTTGAAGTCGCGCAGCTTCGCAAGATCGATCCGGGGCTCGCCGAACTCAATGCCCCACGCCTTCGCGTGACGGGACTCGGACACGAGGTTGGCGACGTGCAGCAGCGCCTTCGATGGAATGCAGCCGCGGTACACACACACGCCGCCAGGATTCGCCTCCGGGTCGACCAGCACGACACGCAGACCCAGGTCCGCCGCCAGAAACGCTGCAGCGTACCCACCCGGTCCGCCGCCGACGACGACAAGTTGAGTAGAGGTCAAAGGGGATTATCCCTGCAGCGCGAGCAGGAACGGCTGCTCGAGCGCCTCGACGACCCAGCGCAGGAAGCGGATGCCGTCGGCGCCGTCGATGACGCGGTGGTCGTATGAGAGCGACAGGGGCAACATCAGGCGAGGCACGAAGTCGCCATGGCCAGGCGCGCCGGCCCCACGCCAGCCTTCGCTCGCCTGCGACTCAGACGAGCTACGGCCAGGCTGACGCCACACGGGCTCCATCCGCCCGCGCGAGATGCCGAGGATGCCGACCTCTGGCGCGTTGACGATGGGCGTGAAGTAGGTGCCGCCGATTCCCCCGAGATTTGACACCGTAAAACAGCCGCCCTGCATCTCTTCCAGCGTGATCTTGCGCGTCCGCGCTTTCTCGGACAGCTGCGCGATCTCGACCGACAGCTCAGTGATGTTCTTCGTGTCCGCGTCACGGACGACCGGCACAAGCAGTCCCCGGTCGGTGTCGACCGCGATCCCTATGTTCACGTACTTCTTGGCGATGATTTCGTCGGCCGCCAGGTCGACCGACACGTTGAACTGCGGGAACACCCTCAGTGCCGCCGCGACGATCTTGACGGCAATGGCCGTGACCGTGAGATTGCCGCCCGCGGCCTCGGCCTGCTTGGCGTAGCGCTTGCGCAGCTCTTCGAGTGAGGTGATGTCGGCGAGCGCATGCTGGGTGACGTGCGGAATCGTGGCCCACGCGGCGCTCAAGTGTTCGGCCGTCTTCCGCCGTACGGCCCGCATGGGCTGACGCTCCACCTTGCCCCACCGCGAGAAATCGGGCAGCGGCTCGGCGACAATGCCGCCGCCGGCATGGGTCGCTGCCACCAGCCGCTTGGCATGCGCTTTCACATCGTCGATCGAGATGCGGCCGGCCGGCCCGGTGCCCGGGACGGCGTCGATGTCCACGCCGAGCTCTCGTGCCATCCGCCGCACCGACGGCGCGGCCGGCGCCTGAGGCGCGTCCATCGCCGCCGGCTCGGCGCTGGCGCGCGCCCCGCGGCTGATGTCCACGACCTTGTCGTCCCTCGGCTGGGTTCGGGACGACCCCAAGTCTGTCGTCCCTTGACCCTGCTCGGGACGACCCTGAGGTTCTCGAAGGGTCGAGGGGTCGACAGGCTGGACGTTCCCAACAGGACGTTCCGTCTCGGGCGTCACCTTGACCGGCGGCGGCACGGCGGCATCCGCCCCAGCGACGTCAACGCTAAGGATCACCTGTCCGACCTTGACCTTGTCGCCGGGCTTCACCTTGACGTCGGTCACGCGTCCGGCAACCGAGGATGGCACTTCGATGGTCGCCTTGTCGGTCTCGAGCTCGAGGATCGGCTGGTCCTTGACGACCGCGTCGCCCGCCCTGACCAGCACGCGCAGCACGTCACCGCTCGTGACGTTCTCACCCAGCTCTGGCAGTTTGAAGTCAGTGGGCACGACACTCTCCACCACGGAGGCCACTGGGGACACGGAGCAACGGAGCTCTGGCAGTCGCGCTCGATGCGGTCGGCCTGCATGGCAGGCCGAGTATCGGGCATCGAGCGCCTCTGTGGCCCTGTGACTCTGTGGTTACTTCCACTCTCAGTTCTCAGTGTCTCTGCGGTCTCGTCAAGAGATCGCCGGGTTGCTCTTGTCCGGATTGATGCCGTGGGTCTTGATGGCCTGCTCCACGATAGACCGGCTGATCTTACCGTCTCTCGCGAGGGCGGCGAGGGCGGCGACAACGACGTAGCGGCAGTCGACCTCGAAGAAGTCCCTCAAGCTGGCGCGGTTCTCGCTGCGGCCAAAGCCGTCGGTGCCGAGCGCGGTCAGCGGTCGGGGCAGCCACCGATCGATCGAGTCTGGCAGCGCCTTCACGTAGTCCGATGCGGCGACGAGCACCCCCGGTGCGTCCTTCAGGCACTGGGTCACGTACGGCACGCGCGGCGTCCCGTCCGGATGCAGCATGTTCCATCGCTCGCATGCGTGCCCGTCGCGGTACAACTCGCCGTAGCTCGTCACGCTCCACACGTCGGCGCCGACGTGGTACTGCTCCTCGAGGACGTCCTGGGCCTTGATGACTTCCGGCAGGATGGCACCGCTGCCGAACAGCTGCGCGCGCAATGGCGCGTCCGGCGTGGACGTGGCGCGGAACCGGTACAGGCCTCTGAGAATCCCCTCGCGCGAGCCTTCCGGCATCACCGGCATCGCATACTGTTCGTTCATCACCGTCATGTAATAGAAGACGCTCTCCCGATCGACGTACATCCGGCGGATGCCGTCCTCGATGATGACGGCGATTTCGTACGCGAACGCCGGGTCGTAGGCCAGGCAGTTGGGATACGCCATCGCGAAGAGATGGCTGTTCCCATCTTGATGCTGCAGCCCCTCGCCGGCGAGCGTGGTGCGGCCCGCCGTGCCGCCGAGCATGAAGCCCCTCGCACGCGAGTCGGCAGCGGCCCAGACGAGATCGCCAATGCGCTGGAAGCCGAACATCGAGTAATAAATGAAGAACGGAATCGTGTTCACGCCGTGCGTCGCATAGGCGGTGCCGGCCGCGATGAACGACGACATCGATCCCGCCTCGGTAATCCCTTCTTCCAGAATCTGTCCGTCCGAGGCTTCCTTGTAATAGAGGAGCGTGTCCATGTCGACCGGCTCGTACACCTGCCCGACATGCGAGTAGATGCCAACTTGTCTGAAGAGCGCCTCCATCCCGAACGTGCGCGCTTCGTCTGGCACGATGGGCACGACCAGCGAACCGAGAGCCTTGTCCCGCAGCAGCTTCGACAGCAGCCGCACGAACACCATGGTCGTCGACACCTTGCGGCCCTCGGTGCCGCTGTAGAACTCCTCGAAGATCTCCCGGGGCACCGCGGTGAGCTTCTCGCTGTGCACGCGACGGCTCGGCACGTAGCCGCCGAGCGCCTGCCGGCGCTCGCGCATGTAGCGGATCTCGACGCTGTCCTCTTTCGGCCGGTAGAACGGCGTATGAACCACGTCGGCGTCGGAAATCGGGATGCCGAAGCGCGACCGGAACGCCCGCAGCTCTTCCTCGTTCAGCTTCTTCTGCTGGTGGGTGATGTTCTTGCCCTCGCCCGCTTCGCCCAGGCCATAGCCCTTGATGGTGCGCGCGAGGATGACCGTCGGCGATCCTTGGTGCTCGACTGCCGCCTTGTAGGCGTTGTAGACCTTGACGGGATCGTGTCCGCCAAGGGTCATCTTCTTGAGCTGATCGTCGGAGAGGTGGCGGACCATGTCGAGCAGTCGCGGATCGACGCCCCAGAAATGCTCCCGGAGGTAGGCACCCGACTCGACGGCGTACTTCTGATACTGGCCGTCGACAATCTCGCCCATGCGCTTGACGAGCAGGCCGTCGCGATCCTTGGCCAGGAACGGATCCCACTCTCGGCCCCACAGGACCTTGATGACGTTCCACCCGGCCCCGCGGAACGCCGCTTCGAGCTCCTGGATGATGTGGCCGTTGCCGCGCACCGGCCCGTCGAGCCGCTGCAGGTTGCAGTTGATGACGAAGATCAGGTTGTCGATCTTCTCCCGCGCCGGGAGCGTGATGGCGCCGAGCGCCTCGGGCTCGTCGGTTTCGCCGTCGCCGAGAAACGCCCACACCTTGGCGTCGGAGGGTGCCTTGAGCCCGCGATCCTCGAGGTAGCGCATGAAGCGCGCCTGGTAGATCGCCGTAATCGGCCCCAGGCCCATCGACACGGTCGGAAACTCCCAGAAATCCGGCATCAGCCACGGGTGCGGGTACGAGGAGAGCCCACCGCCCGGCCGCAGCTCGCGGCGGAAGTTTTCGAGGTGCGACTCATCGAGCCGGCCCTCAAGGTACGCGCGTGCATAGACGCCGGGGGCCGCGTGACCTTGAAAATAAATGACGTCACGCACGCCGTGGTCGTCTTTCCCAGGGCCACGGAAGAAGTGATTGAAGCCGACCTCGAAAAGCGTGGCGACCGAAGCATAGGTGGAAATGTGGCCGCCAATGCCTTCATCGGCCTTGTTCGCGCGAACCACCATCGCCGCTGCGTTCCATCGAACCATGCTCTTGATGCGCCGCTCGATGTCCGGACTGCCAGGCATCAGCACCTGTTCGTCGGCGGGAATCGTGTTGACGTAGGGGGTGTTGGCGGTGAACGGCAGCTTGATGCCGTTCTGGCGGGCGTAAACGGTCAGCTCGCGAAGCAGCCGCGCGACTTTGGCCGGACCACCGGTCTGCAGGACATAATCGAGCGAGTCGAGCCATTCGCGGGTCTCGGTGACGTCCAGCTCTGCCGCATCTCTTGGAGCGACGTGTTTCACGCATCTATTGTAGACCTGAATGGCAGGATGGCAGGATGGCCAGAGTGCCAGTTGTAGTGTCCGGCTTCAGCCGGACCAGACGCCGGATGTCGCTCGCAGACGTTCGCGACACAATTATTGCCTGCGAGAAATGCCCACGGCTGCGCAAGTACTGCGCGCGCGTCGCCCGCGACAAGCGGCGCGCCTATCGCGACGAGATCTACTGGGGCAGGCCCGTGCCCGGCTTCGGCGATCCGCGGGCGCGAGTGTTGCTCGTCGGACTCGCCCCGGCCGCGCATGGTGCAAATCGTACGGGCAGGATCTTCACGGGCGACGGCGTTGGCGGATCGGGCGATTTCCTCATGGCCGCACTGCACCGCGCGGGTTTCGCGAACATGTCGATCTCGCGCCACGCGGATGACGGGTTGAGGCTCAACGATGTCTACATGGCGGCGGCCGTGCGCTGCGCTCCACCGGCGAACAAGCCAACGCCGGGAGAGATCAGTCGGTGTCTGCCACATCTGGTGGCCGAGATCGACATTCTCCCCCACCTGCGCGTTGTCGTCGCGCTGGGGAAGATTGCCTTTGACGCGTATCTGCAATTATTGACACGTCGAGGCATCGTGGTCCGTCCGCGGCCAACGTTCGCACACGCCGGCGTCTGCGTGCTACCCAATGGGCAGACCCTCATCGCCTCGTACCATCCGAGCCGCCAAAACACAAACACCGGCAAGCTCACGGCACAGATGATGGACGACGTCTTCAGAAAGGTTCGAGAGGTGCTAGGGGTGCTGGAGGTGCGAGAGGTTCGTTGAGGCGGCGCACGTCTAGAACCATTCGCACCTTTAGAACCTTTAGCACCTTTAGAACATCGAGAACATAATGTCCTCGTCCATGTCGCCCCTCGATCCGTTACTGCACGACATTCTAACCAGCCGTGTCTACGACGTCGCGCACGAGACGCCGCTCGATCCCGCTGCGCGATTGTCAAAGCGACTCGGCAACACGATTCTCCTCAAGCGCGAAGACGAGCAGCCGGTCTTCAGCTTCAAGATCCGCGGCGCCTACAACAAGATTGCCCAGCTGACCGAGGCCGAGCGGACCCGCGGCATCATCGCGGCCAGCGCCGGCAATCACGCGCAGGGCGTCGCCTACTCTGCCCGCAAGCTCGGCCTGCGCGCGGTCATCGTCATGCCGCAGACGACGCCCCAGATCAAGGTGGACGCCGTGCGCGACATGGGCGCCGAGGTCGTGCTGGTCGGCGATACCTACGCAGATGCGCAGGCGCACTGCGACAAGCTGGTGGCCGAGACCGGCATGACGTTCATCCATCCCTTCGACGATCCGCTCGTCATCGCCGGCCAGGGCACGATTGGGGACGAGATCCTCCGTCACCGCCAAGGTCGACTCGCGGCGATCTTCGTGCCCGTCGGCGGCGGCGGTCTCATCGCCGGCATCGCCGGCTACGTCAAGGCCATCAGACCCGAGGTCAAGGTGATTGGGGTCGAGCCGTTCGAGAACGACGCGATGTATCGGTCCGTTCTCGCCGGCCAGAGGGTGCGGCTCGACCACGTGGGTCTGTTCGCCGACGGCGTGGCGGTCCGTGAGCCGGGAATCCTGACGTTCCCGATCGTTCAGCAGTCGGTCGATGGTATCGAGCGTGTCACGAACGACGAGATCTGCGCCGCGATCAAAGACATCTTCGACGATACCCGATCGGTGATGGAGCCGGCCGGGGCGCTCGGCGTCGCTGGGCTCAAGACCTGGGTGGCGCGCGAGGGCGTGCGCGACCAGGAGCTCGTGGCCGTCCTGAGCGGGGCGAACATGAACTTCGATCGCTTGCGCTTTGTGGCCGAACGCGCCGACGTCGGCGGGGCGCACGAGGCGCTCCTGGCCGTCACGATTCCCGAGCGGGCTGGCGCCTTCCGCGAGTTCTGCGCCACGATCGGCCGGCGGGTCGTCACCGAGTTCAACTACCGTCTGAGCGGGCGCGACCGTGCCCACATCTTCGTCGGCATTGCCACCGAGTCGCGCGGAGACGCCATCGCGATCGAGAGCCTCTTGGCGTCGCGAGGCTACGAGACGGTCGACCTGACTGACAATGAGGTGGCAAAGCTGCACGTCCGCCACATGGTCGGCGGCCGGGCGCCCGAAGCGCGCCAGGAGCGCCTGTGCCGCTTCGAGTTCCCCGAGCGTCCAGGCGCGTTGATGCAGTTTCTCGAAAAGCTTGGCGGGCGCTGGAACATCAGCCTGTTTCACTACCGCAACCATGGCGCCGACTTCGGCCGCGTGCTGGCGGGATTCGAGGTGCCCGACGAGCAGATGTCGGAGTTCCAGCAGTTTCTCGACGGCCTCGGCTACGACCACGTGCACGAGGACGACAACGCGGCGTACAGCTTCTTTTTACGCTGACGCCGTTGGCTCAAGGCTGAGGGTTCATGGCTCAGGCCGGTGGACACACCGCGGCTTGGGTGTTGCGGGGTCTGCGGGCCGACTATAATTCCGGTCGGAGGGAGACGCGATGACGCACCGAGCGATCGTTGCGGTGTTCGCCTGTCTTGCGGTCGGCGGGTCGATGCCCACGCGCGCCGCGCAGCAACCGGCATGTTCGCCCGACGGCGGCCTCAACTTTATCTGCGACGTGCAGGCGCCAGAGGATCTGGTCCTCATCCCAAATACGCGCTGGCTGATCGCCAGCGGGATGGCCGCCGGCAGCGGCTTGCACCTGATCGATACGCAAGCGAAGACGGCGCGGAACATCTATGCCGCGGACGCGCCGAGCGTGCGTGCGGACCAACGGCGGTACGCGAGCTGCCCCGCCTCGCTCGACCCGCGACAGGCGCGACTGCACGGCCTGAGCCTGCGCCCGGCGCAGGCCGGCCGCTACACGCTCTACGCGACCAACCACGGCGGACGCGAGTCGATCGAGGTGTTCGAGCTCGACACCCGCACCGCGACGCCGTCGGCCACCTGGATCGGCTGCGTGCTGACGCCGGACGGACTCGCCGCCAATAGCGTCGCCGCCTTCAGCGACGGCTCAATCGTCGCCACGGTCCTGACGCTCCCCGGCCGGACGTTCGAGGACCTGTTCGCCGGCCGCAACACCGGTGCGGTATTCCTCTGGACGCCCGGGTCCACCGCGTTCCGTATGCTCCCTGGCACCGAGCTCCCTGGCAACAACGGCATCGAAACCTCGCCTGACGATCGCGAGTTCTACGTCGTGTCGTCGGGGCTCAAGCGCATCGTCGCCTTCGCGCGTGACAACACGACGAGCCCGCTCCGCGTCGCGCAGCTCACGGAATTCGCGCCGGACAACGTCCGTTGGATCGCCGGCGATCGGCTGATCACCGCCGGAATGATTGACGACGAACCGTTGTGTGGCGGTGCGCCAACGACGCCGGAAGGCATCAGGTGCGCGCGCGGCTACATCGCTGCGACTATCGATCCCAAGACGATGGCAGTGACCGAGCTGGCGCGGGGGCCGAGGACGCTCTCATTCAGCGGCACGGCAATCGCCATGCCGGTCGGCGATGAGTTGTGGCTCGGTTCGTTCACCGCCGATCGCCTCGCCTACCGCCCGCTCAAGAGGTAAGTGACGAGGTTCTGCGCGTCGTGGCGTGCAGACAGTGAGCGACCTTCTTCATGCGCGTTCTTTCCGGTCCGGCTGAAGCCGGACACTACATACGATCGCCAAGTGATTATTGATAGAATCCCCTGATGGCGGTTCCCATTCAGACCCTCGGCGACCTGCGGCGGTCCGGCTTCCGATCGCGCCCGGTCAAGCAGGAGATTCGCGACAACCTCGTGCGGAAACTGCAGGCCGGCGAGCGGCTCTTTCCGGGCATCATCGGCTACGACGAGACGGTCATTCCGCAGCTGGTCAACGCGGTCCTCTCGCGGCATAACTTCATTCTGCTCGGCCTGCGCGGGCAGGCCAAGAGCCGCATCCTGCGCGCGATGGTCGACCTGCTCGACGAGCGCATTCCGGTCGTGTCCGGCTGCGAGATCCACGACGATCCACTGGCGCCGCTCTGTGCGTCGTGCCGCGCCCGGCTGGCTGCCGACGGCGACAACCTTCCGATCGGGTGGCTGGCGCGCGAGGCGCGCTACGTCGAAAAACTCGCCACGCCGGATGTCACGATCGCCGACATGCTCGGCGACATCGATCCGATCCGAGCCGCGCGAGCGGGCCTCAACCTGTCCGACGAGCTGACGCTGCACTACGGCCTGCTGCCGCGGGCCAACCGCGGCATCTTTGCGATCAACGAATTGCCCGATCTCGCGGGCAAGATTCAGGTCGGGCTCTTCAACATCCTTCAGGAAGGCGACGTCCAGATCAAGGGCTACCCCGTCCGCCTGCGGCTCGATGTGATGCTCGTCTTTACGGCGAACCCTGAAGACTACACCGCACGCGGCAAAATTATCACGCCGCTCAAAGATCGCATCGGCTCGGAGATTCGGACGCACTATCCGGCCACCCGCCAGCACGGGATGGAGATTACCAGGCAGGAGGCCTGGACGGATCGCACGGCCGGCACCGATGGGGCGGGCCGCGCCGCGAACGATTCCAGGGTCGAGGTTCCGGCCTACGTTCGCGAGGTCGTCGAAGAACTGGCGTTCCAGGCGCGTGGCGATCGCAAGATTGACAAACGCTCTGGCGTCAGTCAGCGCCTGCCGATCAGCACGATCGAGCTCGTCGTATCGAACGCCGAGCGACGCGCCCTGGCAAACGGGGAGACGTTGGTCGTGCCGCGGGTCACCGACCTGTACGCGGCGCTTCCCTCCATCACCGGCAAGTTCGAGCTGGAGTACGAAGGCGAGCTGCGCGGCGCCGAAGCCATCGCGCGCGACCTCATCCGCTCGGCCGTCGGCAACATCTTCACGGGGATGTTCGACGGCGCCGACACCCGCACGGTCGTCGAGTGGTTCGACCTCGGCGGCACGCTGCCGCTCGCCGACTCCACGTCGGCCGCCGACGTCATCGCCCAGACGCGTGGCGTCCAGGGCCTTGGCGAGCTGGCCCAACGGGCAGGCCTCGCGCCGGGTGCGGCCGCGCCGCTTGTCGCGTCGGCGATCGATTTCGTGCTCGAGGGGCTGTACGCGCAGAAGAAGATCAGCCGCAGTGACGACCGCGGCTACTCGGCCGCCGAATCGGCGCCGCGGCGACCCACGCGCCGCGAAGAGCAGACGATGGACGAGGAGATTCGCATCCCGAGCGGGAAGAAGAAGTATTACAACTAACGAGGCCCTGCCTCAGACCGTCGAGCATGTTGCGTACGGTTCGGAGAGAGGGG
>MELA01000119.1 GCA_001767495.1 Acidobacteria bacterium RIFCSPLOWO2_12_FULL_65_11
CGTTCGACAAGACAAACTGGATCCTGTACGACTTCGACTGGAACAACGCGCAGTCGGCCACCGCTGCGGCCTGACCATATAGCGAAGCAGCATCCACGCCGCCGCACCGAGCAGCAGAGCGCCGCCGACGCGGGCGCTCTGCTGACCGAACGGCGCGACTTTCTCGACGGCCACCCACGCGGTCAGCGTCAGGATGACCGCCAAGTTCATGACGCCCCCGGCGAACAGCAGCAGCATCAGCGCCCAGCAGCAGCCAAGGCAGTAGATGCCGTGCTCGATGCCCATCTGGAACGCGCCTGCGACGCCGGGGCGCCAGCGCGAGCCAAGTAAGTCGATGGGCGAGCGGCACGACCGCAGGCACGCCTGTTTGAGGGGCGTCAGCTGATACAGGCCGGCAACCACGAGCAGCGCCGCTGCGGCACGTGGCGTGGCGGGCTCCATCATCGGTGTCAACAGGAGCAGCGCGGCGAAGAGTCGTTGGAGGAGGGTCGCGCCGACACTGAACACGGCCCAGACCAATAGGTATCCCCCCGCGAGTGCGTAAATTCGCCCGGCTGGACGGTCGCTTTCCGGCCGGTTGCGGGCGGCGCCCGCGTACAGCAGCACGATGGGGGTGGCCGACGGCAGCATCATCCCCGCCATCATCGCGGCCCACATGGCCCAGAGCACAATCAGGCGCGGCGCGTCCCACACCGGGGTCATCATCCACGCGGCGGCCCCGGTCATGGCGCCGTACATGTCCCGCGCCATCGCCATCACCCACATCCAACACGCCAACGGCACAATGACGAGCACGAGGACGAGTGTCAGGCGGCTGTTCAGGAAGGCAGTTTCGACGAGCGTGGGTCTCATGGCGGATCGGCGAATCCCTGTCACTCTACCGGAAATCCGGCGCGCCGACGGGTCCCGCCTGGATTGTGGGGATGAACCCGTCGGCACGGGGAATGCTTCCGCGGCAACAGTCATCGGGGGCTGCAGAGTAGTCGCCCTGCGGCCTCGAACGCGAGGGGGGGCCCTATGACGACAGTGACTGTCTCAAGTCAGATTGGCGCGCCGGTCGACCGCGTCTTCGAGTTGTTCACTGACATCGAGCATGGAACCCAGCACGTGTCGGGGATCAAAGAGATCGCCATGCTCACGCCCGGGAGATTTCGCCTGGGCACCAGGTGGCGCGAAACGCGGGAGGTGCTCGGGCGGCTCGACGATGCGGAGATGGAAGTCACCGAGTTCGAGCGAAACCGCATGTACACAATCAGTCACCACAGGGCCGGGGTGCGCATCGACGCGGTGTTCTACTTCGAGCCGTCAGATGATGGCACGAAGGTCACTCTCGAGTTCGATCTGGAGGGTGAAGGTCTGCCACCAGGGCTGCTATCTCCTCTGAACTGGGCGATCTCGGGGAAGGTTCGAGATGTGCTGGCGCACGACCTGGCCGACCTCAAGAAGTCCGTAGAAAAGCTCGTACGGTGACGGGCGCGCTCAGACCTGGATCCGTGAAAACGAGTACGCCCCGAGCGCCAGAAAGCACGACGCGACGACCACGAGGACGGAGAGGTCGGTGACCGCGCTAAAGTGCGACGTGACACACCGTCAGCACGATCGTTCCCTGGATCATGGTGATCGTGGCGCCGCCTAGCGTCCGGCCCACCATGATCTGCAGGCGCGGCACGGGCGCCACGAGCGTCTCCTTGAGAAAGCCGAACTGCCTGTCCCAGAGCAGTCCGAAGCCCGAAAAGATGGACGTGAACAGGATGCCCATGCCGATGACGCCCGGCGCGACAAACTGCAGGTAGCTGCCCCTCCCGGCCTGCTCGAACACCGGCCCGAGCCCAAAGCCGAGGACGACGAGATAGAGCAGCGGCTGGCCGAGCGACGCGATGACCTGCGGGCGCGATCGCAGATACCGCTTCACCTCCCGGAGCCACAGGATGTAGACAACCGCCACCTCGTCATCTACTCCACATGCGCGCCATCTGGCGCATCTGGTCGGCGGCGCCATTGGTGCGCTCGTCGCGAATCGTGGCGCCGGTCAGCGCGAGAAAGGCGTGTTCGAGCGAATCGGCGCCCGTCTGCTGCTTGAGCGCTTGCGGCGAGCCCTGCGCGACGATCCGGCCGTGGTCGATGATCGCGATGCGGTCGGCGACCCGCTCGGCTTCGTCCATGTAGTGGGTCGTCAGGAAGACGGTGACGCCTTCCGTATCGTTGAGGTGCTTGACTTGCGTCCAGAGCTGGTTGCGGCTCTGAGGGTCGAGCCCGAGCGTCGGCTCGTCGAGAAAAAGAATCTTGGGCGTGTGCAGCAGCCCGCGGGCGATTTCCAGGCGCCGCTTCATGCCGCCAGAAAACTGCTTGACCGGCGCGTCGCGCCGCTCCCACAGCTCGAAGAGCTTCAGCAAGATCTCGATGCGATCGACACGAACGCGGCGCGGCACGTGATACAGCACGCCGTGCAATTCCAGATTTTCGTAGGCCGTCAGCTCGATGTCCAGACTGGGATCCTGGAACACGATGCCGAACCGGGCGCGCACGTCGTAGGGTCTCGCCACCGGATCCAGGCCGTCCACGCGGCTGCTGCCACTCGTCGGCTGCAGAAGCGTCGTCAGCATCTGGATCGTCGTGGTCTTGCCGGCGCCGTTCGGTCCTAGAAAGGCGAAGATCTCGCCGGCCGCGACCGCAAACGACAGACCGTCCACGGCCACGAGCTCGCCGAAGCGCTTGACGAGCTCACGCGCCTCGATCATGACGTCTCGTGGCGCCGCCCGATCAGTCATTGCGAACGGCGATGTTGAGCGGTGCGCGCTTGTCGATTTGGCAGGAGAGTCGTTTCAAGACTCTAAGTATGGACCATTCAGCATCAGAAGTGCACAACGCTGCGCAGAGTCCGCGTGGACGAGCGACAGCCGGCTACGTGGCGCACGCTGGTGCCGATACACCATGCGCGAGGCCAGACATGAACTCGATCGCCAGGACCGGAGATCGTCGCAGCAGGTACATGGCGCGCAAGATCCGCAGAGCATGTGAAGATGGGCGGCGGAGCGCCCGCGCCGGCGTGCTCCTGCTGACCGGCGCTCCGCGCGTGACTGACGGCGTGCGTACGAGGCCGAAGCCCCTGGCCATCCCGCTTTTCAGCTTCAGCGACCTCGACAGCCTGATCGACGCCCTGTCCGAGCCGGCCGGGGAGGCCGACCGCCAGGCGAGTACGATCAGCTATAATTCCGGCCCATGTGGACGAAGATGATGAGCGGGGCGCGCAAGAAGGCCCCGAAGACGATAGCGGTGATCGATCCCGATCGCTGCTTTGGGGCGTTTGCGTGCTCGATCTGCCAGGCCGCCTGTCCAGTCGCCGGGTGCATTGTCGAGGAGCCGGACAGAGACGGCCGGATGGTCTGCGCGGTGCGCGCGGATCTCTGTATCGGCTGCGGGCTGTGCGTGACGCTCGGCAATCCCACGGCACCGCAGCAGCGCGAATTCGGCTGTCCGCCGGATTACGACGCGATCGACATGATGCCGTTTGAGGAAGTCGTCAAGGTGTTGCAGGAGGAGTCCGCCTGAAGGCGGCCACTACATCTTGCCAGCTACATCCTGCCAGCCACTCGCGCGCGCTCCGCTTGGAAGACGCGCGACGGGAGCGGATGGTCCAACCGCGAGGCGATGAACCCCGACGCCTCGCTCAAGGCTAGCAGGGACACGCCGGTGGCGATCCCCAGCCCATTCAGCATGTAGATCAAGTCGTCGGTGGCGAGATTGCCGGCCGCGCCAGGCGCGTACGGGCAACCGCCGAGTCAGCCGGCCGAGGCATCGAAGGTCGTCACGCCGAGCGGCAGTGCCGCAAGGACGTTGGCCAATGCCGTGCCGCGCGTGTCGTGAAAGTGGAGTGCGACGTGTTCGACGGGCAGCTGCGCGAGCACGGCCTCGATCACCCGCGGCACCTGACCCGGATGGGCCACGCCAATCGTGTCGCTGACTGCCACCTCGAAAACGCCGAGCCCGAAGAGACGCGCGGCGACTTCGGAGACCTGCATGGGCGAGACCTCGCCCTCGTACGGACAGCCGAACGCGGTCGAGAGATACGCGCGCACGCGCATACCGGCCGCTCGCGCCCGGTCGCACACCTCCTTGTAGGTGACGAGCGACTCATCGATGCTCTGGTTGATATTCTTCCGGCTGAACGTGTCGGTCGATGCGGCAAAGATAGCGATCTCGGTGACGCCGGCCCTGGTCGCCCGGTCGAGGCCGGCGAGGTTCGGCACGAGAGCAACGTAGCGGATGCCGGCGCGCCGCGTGATGCCGGCGAACACCTCGGCGGCATCCGCCATCTGCGGCATCCATTTCGGACTGACGAAGGCCGACACTTCGATAACTGGCAGGTTGGCGGCGCTCAACCGGTTGACGAACTCGATCTTGTCGGCGGTCGAAACAGACGCCTGCTCGTTCTGCAGCCCGTCCCGCGGTCCGACTTCGACGACCGTCACATGCTTGGTCATGCTGTCGTACGTCGTGCCGATCTGCCGGACCCGATAGGGTCCGGCCTACTTATCCCAGGACGGCTTGCGCTTCTCAAGGAACGCCTTCAACCCCTCCTGGCCCTCAGGCGAGACCCGGCGGGCGGCGATCGCGCGCGCGGTGATTCCCATCGCGTCCTCGACCGAGCGGCCACAGACCTCGCGGATGAGCGCCTTGACCGTGGCGATGGCTTCGGGCCCGGCGGCCAGAATCTCGCCGACCGAGCGCGCGACTCTCGCGTCGAGTTCTGAGGCGGGGACGACCGAGTGCACGAGGCCGATTTCCCGCGCCCGAGCCGCCGAAAAGCGCGCGCCGGTGACGAACAGGTCGCGTGCGGCCGAGTGGCCGATCTTGGCGAGCACGAACGGCGAGATGACCCCCGGCACGATGCCGAGCTTCACCTCGGTGAAGCCGAACTGCGTCTGGTCCTCGGCAATGGCGACATCACAGACGGCGGCCAGACCGCAGCCGCCTCCGAGCGCGGCGCCATGAATCCGGCCAACGAGGGCGACGGGCAGCGTGTCGAGCGCGGCGAACATCCGAGCGGCCGCGGTCGCGTCACGCAGATTGTCCGCCTCGGAGTAGTGCAGCGCCCTCGCCATCCATGCCACGTCGGCGCCGGCCGAAAACACCGTGCCTGCGCCGGCCAACACGACGACGCGCAGTTCGTAGCGGGCCGCGGCCTCGCCGGTCCGCGCCGCCCAGTCGGTGAGCTCCGCGATCAGGCCCTCGTTGAACGCGTTGCGGACCTCGCGGCGATTGAGGGTGAGGTACTCGACCGGGCCGTCACGTTTGGCGATCAGGAATTGATACATGTGCTGAGTCGACACCAAGGACACTAAGGACACAAAGAAAAATTGGCTTGGTGTCCTTTGTGTCCTTTGTGTTCAATCACATACGAAACACCCCGAATTTCGGCTCCTGGATCGGCGCGTTGCGTGCGGCCGACAGTCCGAGGGCGAGCGCCTGGCGCGTCTGGGCCGGATCGAGAATGCCGTCGTCCCACAACCGGGCCGTGGAGTAGTAGGGCGACCCTTCGTGCTCGTACTTGTCGATGATGGGCTGTCGAATCGCGTCTTCTTCCTGCGGCGTCAGCGACCGGCCATCGCGCGCACGCTGCTCGCGCTTGACCGTCGCGAGCACCCCGGCCGCCTGGGGGCCACCCATCACCGAGATGCGCGCATTGGGCCACATCCACAACAGCCGCGGATCGTAGGCGCGCCCGCACATGCCATAGTTGCCCGCACCGAAGCTGCCGCCGATGACCACGGTGAACTTCGGCACGACGGCGTTGGCGACCGCATGCACCATCTTGGCCCCGTCCTTCGCGATGCCTCCCTTTTCGTACTGGCGACCCACCATGAAGCCGGTGATGTTCTGAAGAAAGATGAGCGGGATGCCGCGCAGATTGCACAGCTCGATGAAATGCGTCGCCTTGAGGGCCGACTCGGAGAACAGCACGCCGTTGCTCGCAATGATGCCAACGAGGTAGCCCTCGAGCCGCGCAAAGCCCGTCACCACGGTGGTTCCGTAGCGCTCCTTGAACGCGTCGAATCGCGACCCGTCGACCAGCCGCGCGATAATCTCGTGGACGTCGTACGGTTTCCGGATGTCGGCGCTGACGATACCGTAGATCTCGGCCGGGTCGTACTTGGGGGCCTCCGGCGTAATCACGTCGCCGGGTGCAGGCTTGACGGCATTGAGGGTCGAGACCACCGTACGACAGAGCGCGAGCGCGTGCTCGTCGTCGTCGGCCAAATAGTCGGCCACGCCAGAGAACCGCG